>CAJAOB010000235.1 GCA_903941205.1 uncultured Burkholderiales bacterium
AGCCTGGTCTAAAAGCCCCACGGCCGGGCTCTGCGCAGCCGGCGGCGCCCTGGCAGTCGCCTACCCGCCAACAAGGCTTGGCCGCGGAGCTGACACGCAGGCGACCAGGCCCAGACAGGCCGGGGCCCATCAGCTCGGCCACAGGTCGCATCAAAGCCCGATAATGCCAGTCGACTTTAGCTCCACACGAAACGGTCCTTCCATGAGCTTTGCCCCCTTGCAAAACGACACTTTTTTGCGCGCGTGCCTGCGCCAGGCCACCGAGCACACCCCCGTATGGCTGATGCGCCAGGCGGGCCGCTATCTGCCCGAGTACTGCGCCACGCGGGCCAAGGCGGGCAGCTTCATGGGGCTGGCCACCAACGTGCAGTACGCCACCGAGGTGACCTTGCAGCCGCTCGATCGCTACAAGCTCGACGCGGCGATCTTGTTTTCCGACATCCTGACCGTGCCCGACGCGATGGGCCTGGGCCTGTCGTTTGCGCTGGGCGAAGGCCCGAAGTTCGCGACCGCCGTGCGCGACGAGGCGGCCGTGGCCAAGCTCGAAGTGCCCGACATGAACAAGCTGCGCTATGTGTTCGACGCGGTCACGTCGATTCGCAAGGCGCTCAATGGCCGGGTGCCTTTGATCGGTTTTTCAGGCAGCCCCTGGACGCTGGCTTGCTACATGGTCGAAGGCGCGGGCTCGGACGACTACCGTCTGGTCAAGACCATGCTGTACCAGCGCCCCGACCTCATGCACCGCATGCTGGCCGTCAATGCCGACGCGGTGGCGGCTTACCTCAATGCGCAGATTGAGGCGGGCGCGCAGGCCGTGATGATTTTTGACAGCTGGGGCGGCGTGCTGGCCGACGGCGCTTTCCAGAGCTTTAGCATGGCCTACACAGAGCGCGTGCTGCGCCAGCTCAAACGCGA
Source organism: uncultured Burkholderiales bacterium (assembly GCA_903941205.1). Classification (GTDB taxonomy): domain Bacteria; phylum Pseudomonadota; class Gammaproteobacteria; order Burkholderiales; family Burkholderiaceae_C; genus Polaromonas. Next base: position 916 of record CAJAOB010000235.1, read on the forward strand.
ACATGAAGGCGTGAAGATTCCGCGCATCGTGTTCACCAAGGGTGGCGGCCTCTGGCTCCAGGAAATGGCCAGCCTCGACTGCGAAGTGCTGGGCCTGGACTGGACCGTGAACCTGGGCAAGGCGCGCGCCATGGTGGGCGGCGCTGTGGGCGGCCCCGGCAAGGCGCTGCAAGGCAATATTGACCCGAACGTGCTGTTTGCCTCGGCCCCGCAAATCGAGACCGAGGTGGCGCGCGTGCTGGACAGCTTTGGCCGGCCGCACACCGACACCAGCACCACCGGCCCGACGCACATCTTCAACCTCGGTCACGGCATCAGCCAATTCACGCCGCCCGAGCATGTGGCGGCGCTGGTCGATGCGGTGCATGCGCATTCGAAGCGCCAGCGACAAGGCGTTTGAAGCCGTCAAGCGGCTAGCAGCCATGTGCGGGCAACCACGTCCTCACCCCGGCATGGCTGGAACAGGGATGCAACATGGCTGCTGCAGTGCTGAAGCAAGGCTCTGATACCGGCTGAGGCCAAACGACAAGCCCAACTGTTGAAACCAGGACAATCCAGGCCGGTCAATAGCACGGAAAAGCTTGTTGCGCCAGCTACTTATGCACAAAATCCATGCTGCGATGCAGTACGCAAACTCATCCGTCGAGCCGGGCACTACAAAAGCTATCGTTCACGTAAGTTGTTGATTCATAAGGAATCGCTTACCCTGCTTTTTTATTGAGCAATCTGGGAAAGGCCTTGATTTCAAAGGCTTGGAGGGCCGTGAAATCGAGCTATCAACAAAGTTATCCACAGAAAGTTCGGGAAATGGGAAAGTGTTTTGTAAATCAAGCACTTACAAGCGTATGCGGATGTAAATCCGAATTTATGAGCTCAAACAACCGCTATTGGATTAAGACTTTTATCGCAGCGCCAGCCCATAGCGGTATAGGCGGGCCGCTGACTTACGACAGCCCTTGGCCGCTTCGGCCCGGTCAACTGATCCGCGTGCCACTGGGCCGCCGCGAAGTGCTGGGAGTGGTCTGGGAAACGCTGCAAGACAGCGACGGCCTGGCGCCAGAGCAGGTCAAAACCGTGCTGGGCGTGCTCGACGGTCTGGCGCCTCTGGGCCCGGCCTGGCTGCGATTGGTGAGCTTTACCGCCAGTTATTACCAGCGCTCCCCCGGCGAAGTTGCCCTGGCAGCGCTGCCACCGCAGTTGCGCGAACTCAGCACCACCCAGCTCGCGCGGCGACTCAAGCGCCCGCAGGCGGACACATCCAGCGCCAAAGGGCTGACCGAGGCCTTGCAGCTCAGCCCGGAACAGCTTGCCGCGCTGGCGCAACTGGCAGCGGACCCACGCCCGGCGCTGCTGTTCGGCAGCACCGGCAGCGGCAAGACCGAGGTGTATTTGCGCGCCGCAGCCCGGGTGCTGGACCAAGACCCCGAAGCTCAGGTGCTGGTGATGGTGCCCGAGATCAACCTGACGCCGCAGCTGCAGGCCCGCTTCGAGGAGCGCTTTGCGCACCTCGGGCGCGAGCGGGTGGTGGCGATGCACAGCGGCCTGACGCCCGCACAGCGCCTGAAAAGCTGGCTAGCCGCCCACGCTGGCGTCGCCCGGCTGGTGTTGGGCACCCGAATGGCCGTGCTGGCGTCGATGCCGAATCTGCGGCTGATCGTGGTCGACGAGGAGCATGACCCGAGCTACAAGCAGCAAGAAGGCGCCCGTTATTCGGCGCGCGATCTGGCGGTTTACCGCGCGCGCCTCGAAAGCACCGTAAGCGCCGAGATCGCTGCGGCAAATGGCGCCAGGGGGGACCCGGCAGGTGGCAGCTGCCGCGTCATCCTAGGCTCCGCCACCCCCTCGCTCGAAAGCTGGCAAGCCACTCTGGTCGGCCGCTACCAGCGCCTGACCATGCACGATCGCATCGGTACCGGAACAAGCAGTCCAACAGAAGCACACGCGGTGGCGAGCGTGGGGGCCACAGACCCTAGCGCCGGGCCGCCCCAAGCCAGGTCAACCCCCTCGGGGGGCAGCGACGCACACGCAGTGGCGAGCGTGGGGGCCACAGACCCCAGCGCCGGGCCGCCCCAAGCCAGGTCAGCCCCCTCGGGGGGCAGCGACGCACACGCAGTGGCAAGCGTGGGGGCCAAACAGATTTCCGGGGTCCTGCCCACCGTCCGCCTTCTCGACATGAACCACCAGCCCAGGCACTGCACGCTGGCGCCGCCCTTGCTGGCGGCCATTGCCGAGCGGATAGCGCGCGGCGAGCAGTCGCTGATTTTTCTCAACCGCCGCGGCTACGCGCCGGTGCTGGCCTGCCACGACTGCGGCTGGAAAAGCGAATGCCCGCATTGCAGCGCTTTCAGGGTGTTCCACAAGATCGACCGCACGCTGCGCTGCCACCATTGCGGCTTCACCGAGCGGGTGCCGCGGGCCTGTCCGGGCTGCGGCAATGTCGACATTGCGCCGCTGGGGCGCGGCACCGAGCGCCTGGAAGAGCATCTGGGCGAATTGCTGCAAGGCATCACCCGCCCGGATGGCAGCCCGCTGGTGATCGCCCGCATTGACGCCGACACCACGCGCCTCAAAGGGGCGCTCGCGTCCCAGCTGGCCAGCGTGCATGCCGGCGAGGTGGATGTGCTGGTAGGCACGCAGATGATTGCCAAGGGACACGACTTCAGGCGCATCACGCTGGTGGCCGCGGTCAACCCCGATGGGGCGCTGTTTTCAAGCGACTTCCGGGCCCCCGAGCGTCTCTTTGGCTTGCTGATGCAGGCCGCAGGACGCGCCGGCCGCAACGCCGCCCAGGGCGCGCGCAGCGAGATGTGGGTGCAAACCTTTCATCCCGGGCATCCGCTGTTTGCCGCACTCAAAAAGCATGACTACCCAGCTTTTGCCGCGCGGGAACTCGCCGAGCGCGAGGCCGCCGGCATGTCACCTTTCGGCTTTTCGGCTCTGGTGCGGGCGGAGGCGCGTTCGCAGGAACTGGCGCAGGGCTTTTTGAACGCGGCCGCCGCCGCTGCGCAAGCGCAGGCGCTGCCGGGGCACGAGCTGGTGACGCCCTACCCGGCGGTGCCGATGACGGTGCAGCGGGTGGCCAATGTCGAGCGGGCGCAGATGCTGGTCGAAAGCGCCTCCCGGGTGGCCCTGCAGCGCTTTTTGGCGGCCTGGCAGCCGGTGATGGCCGCCACGCGACAGCAGCCTGAGTTCAAGCCCCTGATCCGCTGGGCGATGGACGTCGATCCGCTGGCGATCTGAGGCCCGACAGGCAAGCCGCGCCTTAAAAAACCGCCGCGCCCGTCACCAGCGCCACGGCGCCTGAAAAGGTGAAAAAAGCCAGCACCGTCGACAGCAGGATGATGCGGGCGATGCGGCCGTTGTCGGCGCCAAAGCGCTCGGCCAGCAGCGACACATTGCTGGCGCTGGGCAGCGCCGACAGCAGCACCAGCACGGTGAGCGCAAAGCGGTCCAGCGGCAAACCCAGCTGAATGGCCGACAGGCCGGCCAGCGCCACCAGCACCGGGTGCAGCACCAGCTTGATCAGCACCACCGGCACATAGTCGCGCGGGCGCGTCGGCGTGGTGGTGTTCATCTGCGAGCGAGCCAGAACTGCCCCGATGGTGAACAGCGCCACCGGCGACGCAGCGTCGGCCAGCAGGCCCAGCGTGGTGGCCAGCGGCGCTGGCAGCTTGAAATCGAACGAAGATGCCAGCGCGCCCAGCCCGATGGCCCAGGGCAGCGGATTGACGATGACGCCCTTGAGGGCCAACCGGAAGGCGCGTGAGGCGCCGTGCTCGTCAGCGCCGTCCAGCCGAGACAGCGCAATGCACAGCGAGGAGGTGATGATCATGTCGACGGTGATCGAGACAATCGCCGGACCCGCCGCCTTGGCGCCCAGCAGCGCCACCAGCAGCGGCACGCCCATGAAGCCGGTATTGGGAAAGGCGGCGACCAGCGCGCCAAAGGAGGCGTCGTTCCAGCCGATGCGCGGGCCGCGCGTGACGAGGATGGTGAAACCCACCATCACCAGCGCGCAGGCCAGGTAGACCGCGATCACGCTGGCGTCCAGCAACTGCGCGATCGGCGTGGTCGCGCCGAAGCGGTACAGCATGCAGGGCAGCGCGAAATACAGCACAAAGGTGTTCAGCCCGGGAATGGAGGCCTGCGGCAACATGCCCCGACGCGCGGCAATGTAGCCACACAAAACCAGAACGAAAAAAGGAAAGGTGATGAGAAGAATGCTGAGCACGACCTTATTGTCACTTGTTCAATGCGTGCGCCAGCGACTGGCTATGATGACCGGCTGCCCATACCCTGACGGGCCACGGGCTTGGTGCCCGCAAGGCGCTCGCAGGCCAAACCGCCGCAGCCCTCAAGCCCCTCGTCTGGCGCCTTTTTGATTTTTTTCCTTCTTCGCTTTTGCGCATTCGCCCCTTTGCCGCCCATGTCGACCCCTTCGCCTTCCGGCGCACCCCTGGCCAGCGGCCTGAACCTTGCGCAGCAAGAAGCCGTCAATTACATGCACGGCCCTTGTCTGGTGCTGGCGGGGGCTGGCTCGGGCAAGACGCGGGTGATCACGCACAAGATCGGGCGGCTCATTCAGGCCGGCCTCAAGCCCGAACAGATCGCCGCCATCACCTTCACCAACAAGGCGGCTGCCGAAATGCGCGAGCGCGCCAAGAGCCTGATCGGTAAAAGCGCGCGCGGCGTGCTGATCTGCACCTTTCATGCACTGGGCGTGCGCATGCTCAGGCAGGACGGCGGCGTGCTGGGCCTGAAACCGCAGTTCAGCATTCTCGACAGCGACGATGTCACCAGCATCCTGAAAGACGCGGGCGGCAGCACCGACGCGGCCACCGCGCGCCAGTGGCAATGGGCGATCAGCGCCTGGAAAAACAACGGGCTCAATGCCGAGCAGGCCGAGGCGCAAGCCGCCAACGACGAGGAACGCACGCTGGCGCGCATCATGGCGCGCTACGAGGAGCGCCTGACGGCCTACCAGAGCGTGGACTTTGACGACCTGATCGGCCTGCCGCTCAAGCTGCTCAGAGACCATGCCGAGGTGCGCGAGAAATGGCAGGCCGCGCTCGGCCATGTGCTGGTAGACGAGTACCAGGACACCAATGCCACGCAGTACGAGGTGCTCAAGCTGTTGGTCGGCGAGCGCGGGCGCTTCACGGCCGTGGGCGACGATGACCAGTCCATCTACGGCTGGCGCGGCGCGACGCTGGACAACCTCAAGCGCCTGCCGGTCGATTACCCGGCGCTCAAGGTCGTCAAGCTCGAACAGAACTACCGCTCGACCAGTGCCATCTTGCGCGCCGCCAACAACGTGATCGGCCCCAACCCCAAGCTGTACCCGAAGACACTGTTCAGCGAACTCGGCGAGGGCGAGCCGGTGCGCGTGCTCGATTGCGACGGCGAAGAGCACGAGGCCGACCGCGTGGTCGCCCGCATCCAGAGCCTGCGTGCCGGCGGCGAGTTGCAGGCCGTTGGCAGCCAGTACAAGGACTGGAAAGACTTCAGCGTGCTGTACCGCGCCAACCACCAGGCCAGGGTCTTTGAAAAGGCGTTTCGGCGCGCGCAGATTCCGTACAAGGTCTCGGGCGGCCAGAGCTTTTTTGACCGGGCCGAGATCAAGGACCTGTGCGGCTGGCTGCGCCTCTTGACCAACAACGACGACGACCCGGCCTTCATGCGCGCCGTCACCACGCCCAAGCGCGGCATCGGTCACACCACCTTGCAGGCGCTGGGCACCTTTGCCAGCCAGTACAAGCTCAGCCTGTTCGAGTCCCTGTTCAGCAATTCGCTGGGAACGGTGCTGCCGGCCAAGGCGGTCGGCTCGCTGCACGAGTTCGGTCGCTTTCTCAATGAGCTCGAATACCGCGCCCGGCACACCGTGGGCGCCGAAGACGCACGCGTTTTTCTCACCGACTGGCTCAAGGACATCGACTACGAAAGGCATTTGTACGACGCCGAGGACAGCGAGACAGTGGCCGCTGCGCGCTGGAGCAATGTGATGGATTTTTGCGACTGGATGGCCCAGCGCTGCGGCGGCCAGATCGAGGACGCGGCCGGCACCACCCTGGAAAAAGAGCGCAAGAGCATGCTCGAAGTGATCCAGACGATTGCGCTGCTGTCGACCATCAGCGAGCGCGAGGGCGAGCAAGACGTGGTGACCCTGTCCACGCTGCACGCAGCCAAAGGCCTGGAGTGGCCGCACGTGATGCTGATCGGCTGCGTGGAAGGCTTGCTGCCTTTCAAACTCGACGAAGAAAACGAGCTGGGCAGCAACGCCGAAAGCATTGCGCAGCGCCTGCAAGAAGAGCGGCGGCTGATGTACGTGGGCATCACGCGGGCGCAGCGCACGCTGGCGGTGAGCTGGCTCAAGCGCCGAAAAAAAGGCCGCGAGACGATAGCCGGCACGCCCAGCCGCTTCATCGCCGAAATGGGTCTGGACAAGACCACGGTGAAAGAAGACCCGCGCGAGAAGATCCGCGCCCTGCGCGCCGAATTCGCCAAGCGCGCCGCTGACAGCGCTGCGGCGCAAGCGCTGGCCGAAGCGAAAACAGGACATTGACGCACCAAGGAAAGCCGCCAGCATGCGCCCCACGCCAACGCCCTCACCGCTCGCCTTCTTGAACGCTGTCTGCGCCTTCAGCCGGTCCAAGCGCCCACGCCAAGCGCGGTCCCGGCGCATGGCCTGTGGGCGGGTGGTGCTGGCTTCAGGCGCTTCGCGCCTATTGCGAGCGGCCGGCGCTACGGCCTTGCTGGCTTCAGCCGCTGTGGCCTTGTTGCAGGCAGCAGGCGCCGCAGCCTTGCTGCTGGGCATGAACGGCGCGCTCGCCCAAAGCAGCCCTCCGAACCCCGGCGCAATCACCGCACCCAAACACTGCCCCGAGCCCCGCCAGGTTCGCGCGCCCGATTTGTATGGCCAGTGGCAAGTGAGCTTCAGCAAGCCACCGCGCAGCCTGCCAGCGCAAGCCACGATGCAACTCGAACGCCACGCCGAATTCAGTGATAGCCTGGCAGGCCAGCTCAAGCGCGACCTGAGCGCCGCCCCCGGCGGCCAAGTAGCCGGACACTCGCCCCGCGCCCAACTGGCCGGCGACATCGAAGCCGGTCAGCTCATGCTCGACGAATCATCCAACGGCATCAACCTAACCGCCAGCTGGGACGGCCAGATCGTCCCCGGCAGCTGCGGCAAACGCATCGAAGGCGTCTGGAAAGACCTGAGCAGCGCCGCCCCACCCGACAGCCCCGACGTGCCGTTCATACTGACCCGCATCACCGGCTGGTAATGGGATGGATTCCTGCTTTCGCAGGAATGACGGGGCGGGCGGAAATAACGGTGCGGGACGGAATGGCGGCTATTTTTCCCCGTCGTCCTCGCGAATGCGGGGACCCATCTGCCAAGCCCATGTGATCAGCGTAAAGGAGCGCGGGGATGGATTCCTGCATTCGCAGGAATGACGGCGCGGGCAGAAATAACGGTGCGGGACGGAAAAACTGTGCAGGCGGGAATAACTGTGCGGGCGGGAATAACTGTGCGGGCCGGACTGGCGGCTATTTTTCCCGTCGTCCTCGCGAATGCGGGGACCCATCTGCCGAGCCCATGTGATCAGCGCAAAGGAGCGCGGGGATGGATTCCTGCCTGCGCAGGAATGACGGCGCGGGCGGAGACGACGGTGCAGGCCGGGATGAAGTCGGCGGGCTGAGGACGGTGCGGGCGCTAATGACAGTGGCAGCTAGGACGCTGCCGCCGGGGCCACGGTGGCGCCTTCGATGCCGTGGCGCTGCAAGGCTGTCTGCACCGAGCCGCTGGCTTTCATGGTTTCGACGTACTCGGACAGTGCCAGGGCCGCGTCCGCGCCACGACCTTTGGGGCAACCCATGGCTTGCTCGATCACCATGAAGCGTCCGGGCAAGAGCCGCAGGCCTGGCTGGCGCGCGGCGTCGGCGAGCAGTTGCTGGCGCACGCCGGCGGCGACTTCGAGTTGTTGCGTCAAAAACACCGACATCACCGCCGGCGAGGTCGGTGCCCGAACGATTTCGGCATGGGCGAGCGCGCGTGTCAGATACAGGTCGTAAGCACTTCCGGCGCCAACCACCACGCGGTGGCCCGACTGATCGACTTCTTCGTTGCGCTGAATCGGCGAGGCCTCGGGCACCATGTAGCTGCCTTCAATCAGGACATAGGGCGAAGTGAAAGATATGCCCTGGCCGCGCAAGGGATCGACCGCAAAAAAGCCGATGTCGGCACGCTCTTCGGTCACCACGGCCACGGACTTTCCGGCTGCGTCGAAGACCAGCAGTTCAAGCTCGACCCCGAGCAGATCGGCGAAGCCTCGCGCCAGATCGATCGACACGCCGACCGGCTGGCCGCTGGCGGCGTCGATGTTGGCGAGGATCGGATTGCCCAGGTTGATGGCGGCGCGCAGCTTGCCGGTGGGCGTGAAGGCCTGGATGATTTGCGGTGAAAGTGACATGCGATGAACTGCCTCAAAAGTGGGGCCTTGATTGTTGCGCACGCCGCGAGCCGGGCTCAGAGTCTTGAGGGCAGCGGGCAACAAGACCAAGGGCACGCAGGCCCAGGGCCTGAAAGGCTGAAGGTGCTGAAGGGCGCAGCTTTCAAGTACCGCGTAGCGGCCCGCCGTAGCCTTGGCTGCCGGACTTCAGGGCTGAGAGACTCTGATTCCCGGCTGGCCCCGTGTCTGCCAAACCAGGTACCGCGGGACTGCAGGTCTTAGCTGTCCAGCTCGATTTTTTGCTCTTTGGCCAGCTTGCTCCAGCGCTCGATGTCGGCCTTGACGTAGGCACCGAAGGCCTCGGGACTCATGGGCTTGAGCGCCACCGCCTCTGCCGACAACTTGTCCTTGAAATCCGGCTGGGCCAGCACGGTGGCGAGCGCCTCGCTGAGTTGCCGCACGAGTGCTGGCGGCAGATTGGCCGGCCCCATGATGCCGTACCACTGTTCGCCGTCAAAGCCCTTGAAACCGAGTTCCTCGAAGGTTGGCACATCCTTGAGCAGCTCGTGCCGGCTGCGGCCGGTGACGGCCAGCGGTCGCATGCGGCCGCTGCGAATATGCGGCAGCGCGCCCGCCAGGCTTGGAAACAGGGCCTGCGTCTGGCCGGCCATGAGGTCGACGTTGGCCGGTGCCACGCCGCGGTAAGGCACATGCGTCATGACGACCCCGGTCTGCAGCTTGAAGAGTTCGCCCACCAGATGCGTCAGGCTGCCCGCGCCAGCCGAACCATAGGCCATGTTGCCGCCCTGCTTGCGGGCGTGCTCGATGAAGGACTTGACGTCTTTGGCCGGCACGCCCGGATGAATGCACATCACGTTCGGGGCGGTGCCGATCAGGCCGACGGGCGTGAAGTCGCGCAGCGCGTCGTAGGGCAGCTTGCGCGTGGCCGGCGCTGTGCCATGCGTGGCCACATAAGACTGGATCAAGGTGTAGCCGTCGGGCGTGGCGCGGGCGACAGTCTGCGAGGCAATCGCGCCGCCGCCGCCAGAAATGTTTTCCACCACCAGCGATTGACCCAGCACCTTGGCCAGCCGCTCGCACGTGGCGCGCCCGATCATGTCCGCGCCACCGCCGGCGCTCACCGGCACGATGTAACGAATCGGCTTGGCCGGATAGGCTGCGCCGGCGCTTTGCGCCGCAGCGCCAGCACCCAGACCAAGGGCTGGCAAGCTGATTAAAAAGTTTCTTCGGTTCCAACCGTTCATGCGGGCTCCAGGGGTGTTTAGCGGATGTTTAGCGAATGTTTGGCGGGTGCTCGGCGGGTGTTCATCCACCAAGGCAGCGCAACGCCGATCAAGGCAACACTGTAGGCGCACAAGCGCCGCACCGCTCTTGGCATCTTCCCTGAGAAACCAGCGGGCAAGGCCCTGACCAGGAAAGCGCCGGCTAGGTGACGGCGGTGTCGAGCGAGTCCATGCCGTATTCCCAGGCTTGGCTCATGGTGTCCGTCAGGCCGCTGGCGTCCAGCGGGCGGCCGGAATGGACGGCGCGCGCGCCTTTGAGGATCAGGCTTTTGCAGGCGCCTGAGATGGTGTCGAAGTGGTCGGCGGCTTCGCTGAAATCGGCGCGGCCCCAGCCGGCTTGCCAGCGCAAATGGGCGCTCGCCAGCTCGAAGGCAGCGCCCGCTTGCCGCACCGAAGCGAATGCCCAGGCGTGGTAGCGCGCCAACCCTGCGGCCTGCAACTCGGGCAGGTCTTGCGTCAGGCGCCGGGCGAAACGCGCAAAGGGATTGGCTTGCGGGCGCCGGTTCAGGTGCTGGCGCAGCATGGGCAGCGAGCGTTCGGCCAGTTCGGCCGGCGGGCAGTGCCGCAGCCGGTCGACGCGCACCAGCTCGGCAAACAAGGGCAAGGCCTCGGGCCCGG
>CAJAOB010000236.1 GCA_903941205.1 uncultured Burkholderiales bacterium
AAGAACCTGGAGGACTTTCGTGACCATCGACATGACCAATCCATCCTTTCCATCTTGGCGCAAAAGCACCTGATCAATCTACTTCCGGACCCCTCGGATGCTTGCGCGAGCATTCCTCGTTCGCCTTATCCGGTGCTATTCAATCACCATCGGGGAAAACTTCACAATCTCCGTGCGGCCTAGCAGACTGCAGTAGCGTCAGCTTTTGCATCGTTGCCAGCGGCCTTGCCCACGCTGGCGTTCTTGGTGTGGCCCAGGTGCTCGGTCATCTTGGCCTCCAAGGCACGCTCGACCAGGCGTTTGGTCAGTTGCTTGAAAAGGCCGTTTTCTCCGATAAGGTCTTCAGGCTTTTTGTAGCCAGCGAGCAGCTGGTCGATCAATTCGTTGCTTACGGTCATGGTTCATCTTTCTGGATGTTCGGCAGTTTTCTGCCTTTTGACCGTTTACACAAAATCTAGGACACCCTCTTGGACTTGAAGGATCACGTCGTGCTCTGTAACTTTTCAGCAAGCCACAGCCGCGCCCGGACGGTTGCCTTCATGCGTATACGCGGGGCACTGAAAAACACGATACACCGGAAATCCAATCAACTCTGAAGACAGAAGAACTGCTCTTGACCGCAACGTGGAGTGCTCGGGCCTCGCGCTATTCCCGAATAACGCTCAAACCTGGTGGCGTGGTTGAGTGCTGGCTTGGGTCAAGAGCCGCTGTCATGCACCTGTGCCATGGGGACTGCGTCCTTCCCTTGCATTGCGTACTTCAGTCGTGCATTCGCCGTGTGCTCGAGAACTAACGCAACAGCGCTCGCAGCCGATCTCTCGGCCTGCCACGTGGCAGGGCTGCGGAATAGGCCGTGCGGGGACAGTGCAGTCCTCTCGGTGCTGCCCACAGCACCTCGTCTTGAGTGGGCGCCGAACTGGCGCAAAGGCTTTATGTCAAAAGTGGCTACACCGTGGCTACACGGCCGATGAGCCAAGAAAAAAGCCGACTGCCGTTATGAAGCGGCCAGTCGGCTGAGTTCTTGATTCCACTGGGGAATCGGGTCTGGTGCCCGGGGCCGGAATCGAACCGGCACGCCTTGCGGCGGGGGATTTTGAGTCCCCTGCGTCTACCAATTTCACCACCCGGGCACTTCAAGAGAAGCCTCAAATTATGGCACAGTGCAGGCTATGAATTACCCGACCCTTGAAGATGCCATTGGCAAAACGCCCTTGGTGGCCCTGCAGCGAATTCAGGCCAGTGAAAACCGCGAGAGAAACACAGTCGTGCTTGGCAAGCTCGAAGGCAACAACCCGGCCGGCTCGGTCAAAGACCGACCGGCGCTGTCGATGATCCAGCGTGCCGAGCAGCGCGGCGACATCGCCCCGGGCGACACGCTGATCGAGGCGACCTCTGGCAACACCGGCATTGCGCTGGCCATGGCGGCGGCGATCAAGGGCTACCGCATGGTGCTCATCATGCCCGAGGACTTGTCTATCGAGCGCGCCCAGACCATGAAGGCTTTTGGCGCCGAGCTGATTCTCACGCCCAAGTCCGGCGGCATGGAGCATGCGCGTGATCTGGCCGAGCGCATGCAAAGCGAAGGCAAGGGCAGGGTGCTGGACCAGTTCGCCAACCTCGACAACCCGCGCATTCACTACGAAACCACCGGCCCCGAGATCTGGCAGGACACGGGCGGCAAGGTGACGCACTTTGTCAGCGCCATGGGCACCACCGGCACCATCACGGGCGTGTCGCGTTACCTCAAAGAAAAGAATCCGGCCATTCAAATTGTGGGTGCGCAGCCCAGTGAAGGCTCGCGCATTCCGGGCATCCGCAAGT
>CAJAOB010000237.1 GCA_903941205.1 uncultured Burkholderiales bacterium
AGCGCAGGCGCTGCATCTCAGCGGGCGCCGCGTCCGGCGCCCCGGGCCGCCGGTGACGCCAACGTACCGGCGCCCAGCCACAAGCTCTCCAACCGCCAATACGAAAACCTGCTGCGCGAGAACTACATCAACATCCGCCGCGTGCGAGAGTGGCGCGACATCCATTCGCAGTTGCACAGCGTGATCGGCGAGCAAGGCTGGCAAATCAATGACCGGCCGGCAAGCTACGAGCAAATTCATCTGTCCATGCTTTGCGGCCTGCTTGGCAACCTGGGCTACAAGGCCGACGACGCTTCGGCGGGTGCATCGCAGGCAGGTGAATACCTGGGCGCGCGCGGCATCAAGTTTTTCCGCCATCCCGGCGCCAAACTGAGCAAAAAACCCGGCCGCTGGATCGTTGCCGCCGAGCTGGTGGAAACCACGCGCCTGTTTGGCCGGGGCATTGCCAACATCGAGCCGCAATGGGTCGAGCAGGTGGCCGGGCATCTCTTGAAAAAGCAGATGCTCGACCCGCACTGGGAAAAAAAGGCGGCCCAAGTCACGGCGCTGGAGCGCGGCACGCTCTACGGGCTGGTTATTTACAGCGGCCGGCGCGTCAACTTCGGCCGGGTTGACCCCATAGGCGCGCGCGAAATGTTCATTCGCGAAGCCCTGGTGGCCGGCAACTGGGACACCCGGCTGCCCTTTCTGGCGGCCAATCAAAAACTCATCACGCTGGTGCAAGACCTTGAACACAAGGCGCGTCGGCAAGACGTGCTGGTGGACGAAGAGCTGATCTACGCCTTTTACGACCAGCAACTGCCCGCCGACATTTGCACCGGCGCCAGCTGCGAGCGCTGGTACAAGGACGAAGTCAAAAAGCAGCCGCAGTTGCTGTTGCTCTCGCGTGAAGAACTCATGCGCCATGAGGCCGCCGGCATCACCACCCAGGCGTTTCCGCGAACCCTGCGCATGGGCGGCGTTGACTGTAGCGCCACCTACCTGCACGAGCCGGGTGACGCCAAAGACGGCGTCACCGTCGATTTGCCCCTGTATGCGCTCAACCAGGTCAATGAAGAGCGCTGCGAGTGGCTGGTGCCCGGCATGCTCAAGGACAAGATCCAGGCGCTGATCAAAACCTTGCACCAGCGCCCGCGTTCACGACTGGTGCCCCTGCCTGACACGGCCGCCCGCATGGCCGCCGAGCTTTTGCAGCCCGACAAATTCGGCGCCGGCTCCCTGACCGACGCGGTGCTCAAGTGGGTGCGCGACGCCACCAGCCTGGACATCAAGCGCAACGACATGAAGCTCGACATGTTGCCGCCGCACCTGTTCATGAACTTTCGGGTGCTCGACGAGCACGGCCGCCAGCTGGGCACCGGCCGTAACCTGGGCGCGCTCAAGGGCGATCTCGGCTCGCAGGCGCGCGGCGCCTTTCAGGCCCTGGCGCAGCTCAAAACCCAAATGATCACCGGCGCTGCCAGCGCGGCCGGCTCGGTGAACGCGGCCGATCCCGCCAGCATCGTCGGCGGCAAAACGCAAGCCGGCCCTGCCAGCGCTGGCGCCAACGCAAGAGCCGCCGCAGGCGCCAGGCCCCCGGCCGGCTCCCCAGGCGCCGTCATCACGAGCGCTGCGAAGCCGACCACCGCACCCCCGGCCAGCCCGCCCCCCGTCATCCCCCAGCGCTACACCAGCTGGAGCTTTGGCGAACTCCCCGAACTGATGGAAATCGGCCGCGGTCAGCAAATGATGATCGGCTTTCCGGCGCTCATCGACCTGGGCGACGCCGTCACCATTGAGGTCTTTGACGAGCCCGACCTGGCCTCGGGCAAGCACCGCGCCGGCCTGCGGCGCTTGTTCGCCCTGCAGATCCGGGACGCCCTCAAATACCTCGAAAAAAACCTGCCTGAGCTGCAAAAAATGGCCACCGCCTACATGCTGGTAGGCCGCGCCGCCGACAACTCCGGCGGCGGCACGCTCGAAGAATTGCGCGCCCAGATCATTGAAGTCGCGCTAGACCGCGCTTTTTTGCAAGAACCCTTGCCGACCAGCGAGCCTGAGTTCAAAAAACGCATCGAAGAAGGCCGTGGCCGCCTGACCCTGATCGCCAGCGAAGTCGCCCGCCTGGCCGGCAGCATCCTGGCTGAATTCGCCGTCGCCCAACGCAAGATCAAAGACACCAAAAACGCCCCGGAAGCCACAGCCGACGCCGCCCAACAAGCCGCCCGCCTGGTGCCCAAACGCTTTTTGACCAGCACCCCCTACCCGCAACTGCAACACTTTCCGCGCTACCTCAAAGCCATCACCCTGCGCCTGGAAAAATACCGCGCCGACCCCGCCCGAGACGCCACCCGCCTGACCGAGTTGCGCCCGCAAGAACAACGCTTTTGGCGCTTGGTGGCCGAACGCAAAGGCGCCATAGACGCCCGGATGCAGGAATACCGCTGGCTGCTGGAAGAACTGCGCGTGAGCTTCTTCGCCCAAGAACTCAGAACGCCGCAGCCGGTGAGCGTGAAGCGGCTGGACAAAGCCTGGGGTCAGATCAACTCTTGAAGCGGGGATGGATTCCTGCCTACGCAGGAATGACGCTTCTTTCCGTCATCCTCGCGACGGCGGGGATCCATTACTTTGCAGTAATGCCCCACTTTGCCGTCGTCCGCGCGAATGCGGCGATTCATGCAGTCGGGGATGGATTCCTGCCTACGCAGGAATGACGCTTCTTTCCGTCATCCTCGCGACGGCGGGGATCCATGACTTTGCAGGAATGCCCCACTTTGCCGTCGTCCGCGCGAATGCGGCGATCCATGCAGTCGGGGATGGATTCCTGCCTACGCAGGAATGACGGTGGGGGGCTGGGAATACGCCGAGCCCTTCGAGAGCCTCAGGGCGAACGGACAGCGTTCACCTCGGGGCGAACGGGAGGGTGGGCCGGACGGAGGTGCACGGAGGCTGAGCTTTACAGCTTGGCCAGTCGCCCCAAAGCCGCTTGCAGGGTGTCGTCTTTTTTGGCAAAGCAAAAGCGCACCACGCGCTGGTCAAAGCCGTTGCCGTAGAAGGCGGATAGCGGGATGGCCGCCACGCCGATCTCGGTGGTGAGCCATTTGCAGAAGTCGGCCTCGCCCAGGTCGCTCACGGCCGAGATGTCAACGCACTGGAAGTAGGTGCCTTCGCTGGGCAATAGTTTGAAGCGGGTAGCGGCCAGGCCGCTGCGGAACAGGTCGCGCTTGCGCTGGTAAAAGGCCGGCAATTCGAGGTAGGCCGCCGGCTTGTCCATGTAGCTGGCGAGCGCGTGCTGCACCGGGGTGTTGACGGTGAACACGTTGAACTGGTGAACCTTGCGGAACTCGGCTGTCAGCGCTGCGGGTGCGGCCACGTAGCCGACTTTCCAGCCGGTGACATGGTAGGTTTTGCCGAAGCTGCTGACGATGAAGGCGCGCGCTGCCAGACCCGCAAAACTGGCCGCACTGTGGTGGCGGCTGCCTTGGGCCGCGTCAAACACCATGTGTTCGTACACCTCGTCGCTGATAAGCAGAATCTCGGTGGGTGCCAGCAACTCTTGCAGGCGCAGCATTTCGGCTTGGGTCCATACCGTCGCGCTGGGGTTGTGCGGCGAGTTGATGATGATGGCGCGTGTTTTGGGCGTGATGGCGGCGGCGATCTTGTCGAAGTCGGGTCTGAAGGTGCCGGGCGTGAGCGGCACGCGCACCACCTGGCCGCCGGCCAGCTCGATGTTGGGCACATAGCTGTCGTAGCAGGGCTCGAGCACGATTACCTCGTCGCCAGGATGAACCACGGCCAGGATGATGGTGATGATGGCCTGGGTGGCGCCGGCGGTGACGGTGATTTCAGTGTTGGGGTTGTAGTGGCGGCCGTACAGGGCCTGGACTTTGGCGCTGATGGCCTCGCGCAAAACGGGCACGCCGGTCATGGGCGGGTATTGGTTCAGGCCGCGCTGCATGGCGTCGGTCACGGCGTTGACCAGTGCCGGGTCGCATTCGAAGTCAGGAAAGCCCTGGCCGAGATTGACGGCGTTTTTTTCAGTGGCCAGCGCGGACATGACCGTGAAGATCGTGGTGCCCACGTTGGGCAGCCGGCTTTTCAGGGCGGGCGTGTGGGCGGCAGGGGCGGCCAGCAATGTGTCAGTGCTCATGGGTTCAAACCTCGTAGTCGTTGATGCGGCCGGACATGGCCTTGGTGATGACATCCCGGTTGAGCTTTTCGCTCACCAGTTCGGCGAATTTATAGACAAAGTTGCGCAGGTAGGCGCTGCGCTTGAATGCGACGCGCGCCACGTTCATGCCAAAGAGCTGGCCCGCTGGCATGGCGACCAGATCGGTGTTGGTGCCGTCGTCCCTGAGCGCCATTTCCGCCACGATGCCCACGCCCAGGCCAAGCCGCACGTAGGTTTTGATGACGTCCGAGTCGATTGCCTCGAGCGCGATGCGCGGATGCAGGCGCTTGGCGGCAAAGGCTTCGTCGATTTTGGTGCGGCCGGTGAAGGACGGGTGGTAGGTGATCAGCGGTTGCTCGGCCAGCTCTTCGAGCGTGATCATGGTTTGCCGGGCCAGCGGGTGGTCGGCGGGCATGACCAGCATGTGCTGCCATTCGTAGCAGGGCAGGGTGACCAGCTCGTCGTAGTGCGCCAGCGATTCGGTGGCAATGCCGATCTCGGCGACTTCGTCAATCACCATGCGCGCGACCTGGTCGGGCGAGCCTTGGTGCAGGCTGACGTTGACCTTGGGAAAAGCCTCCCGCAGCCGCGCCACGGGCTGCGGCAGCACGTAACGCGCTTGCGTGTGAGTGGTTGCAATGGACAAGGTGCCGCTGTCCTGGGCCGAGAACTGCTCGCCGATGCGTTTGAGGTTGCCGACCTCTCTCAAGATGAGCTCGATGCTTTTGAGCACATGCTGGCCGGGCTCGGTGACGCGTTTGAGGCGCTTGCCGTGGCGCGCGAAGATTTCCACGCCCAGCTCTTCTTCGAGCTCGATGATGGCTTTGGATACGCCGGGCTGCGAGGTGTGCAAAGCCCGCGCTGTTTCGGTCAGGTTGAGGTTGCGGCGAACGGCTTCTTGAACGAAGCGGAATTGATGAAGGTTCATAACGAAGACTTGCTTATTTGTCGATTCATTATGCCATTTTTAAACTAAAGAAAGCCTGAGAAGCCCCGCGTTCGACCAGCGCTGCAACCGCTGCGCCTGCGGCTCAAAGGGCCTGTCCGGCCAGGGCGATATCGGCCATGAGCGCCGTCAGCTGGGGCGACTCGCCGGCGGTCGGCAGCAACTCCAGTTGCAGACCGGGGTGCTCGCTGCGGATGCCCTCGATGATCAGGGGCAAGTCTTCGCGGGCGTGTTTGCCAACCCCCAAAAAAAGCGGAAAAACCCGGATGTGCCGGACGCCCACGGCCACCAGATCGGTAGCGGCTTGCGGCAGGCTGGGCAAACACAGTTCGAGGTAGGCGCAAGTCACCGAAACGGCCGCATCACGCGCTCGAATCTCGGTGGCGACGGCTTCTATGGGCAAGCGCCAGAGCGGGTCTCTGGAGCCGTGGGCAAACAAGATGATGGCGGGTTTCATGGTGACAAAAAGTTGGGGGCGGATTCAGCGACGCAGCACCAGCCAGCCAAAGGCACCCAGCGACACGCCCGCGTAAAGCATGCCCGGGGCGGCTGCGGCCAGCCAGGGCTGCCAGTTTTGCAAGTTGCCAATGTAGCCAAAGACGTTGTTGAGCAAGAAAAAGCTGATGCCGGTCATGATGCCGCCGAACACATAAGTGGCGATGCCGCCTGCGCGGAAGTGCAGGTAGGCGAAGGGCAGGGCCAGCATCACCATCACGATGCAACTCAGCGGGTAAAAGACTTTTCGCCAAAATTCGATCTCATAGCGCTGGGCGGTTTGGCCGTTGGCTTTGAGGTGTTGCACGTAGTTAAAGAGGTCCAGCGTCGGCATGCGGTCCGGCTTGAGCAGGGCGACTGACACCATTTCTGCACTGAGGCTGCTGGGCCAGCGCATCACGTCTGCGCGTGTGCGCGTGACTTTGGCGGACTCGGCCATGTTGCTGCTGCGGTCGATGCTGGGGCCGCTCTGGAAATCGGTGCGCTCAGCGCGTTTGAGGATCCAGGCCTCATCTTTTGAGAATTCTGCTGCCGCGGCCTCTGTGGTGGAGACCAGCAGGCCTTTGTTGTCGAATTCGAAGATACGTATATCTTGCATTTCGTTGCTGGACGAAAGGGCGCGCACGTTGACAACAAAGCTGTTGTCGGCTTGTTTTTCCTTGAGCCAGGCGCCGGTTTGACCGACGGTGATGCGTCCTGCATAACGGGCCTTTAGCAGTTGGGCGCTGCGGTCGGCAAGGGGCGTCAGGTAGTCGCCCACGACGAAACTCAGCGCCACAAAAAAACCGCCCATGGTCAGCAGCAGCCTAAGCGCCCGCCAGGGCCCCAGCCCGCTGGTTCGCAAAATCGTGTACTCAGAGCTTTGGGCCAGTCGGGCCATGACGAAAATGCTGCCGATCAAGACCGAGATGGGCAGCAACTCATACAAATGATTCGGCAGTAGCAGGGCGACGTAAAGCAGCGCATGGCGGATCTGGTAGGCGTTTTCTGCGCCCGCCGAACCGCCGCCGGGAGTCACGTACCTCAGTTCATCAATCAGGTCAAAGAAGTAGAACAGCGACAGGAAGCCCAACGCAACCAGGGCGATAGAGACCGCCATCTCGCGGTGGATCAGGCGGCGCACGGTGTTCATGCGCTCGCCCTGGCCACGCCTTGAGGACTGCGCGCCCGGCGCGGCCACAAGTCTTTCAATCCCAAATTCAGATGGCGTTTTGCCAGCCAGGTCAGGCTCATGGCGAATACGCCGCCATGCAATGCCAGCAACAACCCACCAAAACTGACCAGGCCCGTGGAAATCCAGCTTTGTCCCATGCTGATGAGGTTGCTGTAGAGAACAAAGGTGAAAATCACAAAAATCAGGTTGATGCTGCGTCCGGCGCGCGGATTGACGGCCGCCAGGGCTAGGGCGAGCACAACGAAATTGATGGCAGAAAACACCAGCCCAAGCCGCCAGGAAAGTTCGCCCAGGCGGCTTCGGCTGGGTGACTTGATGAGGTTGCGGGTGGAAACCGCTTTGATTTCTTGTGAGCGCGGCCCGGTTTTGCTGGCCCGCCCTGTGCTGACGCCGTATTCTTCAAATTCGCTGATCTTCAGCGTCGACTTGCCGGCGGGGGTTTCCAGTCGCTGACCGTTTTCAAGTACCAGCATCTGCGCACCGTCCCGGTCTTCTACGCGGCCCGAACGCGCTGTGGTAATGGCGCTTTTGCCCTTGTCTGTCGCGGCAATGAAAATATTGCTGCTGCCCGCGCGCCCCTCGGAGTCCCGGTCAATGAAGAAAACCCGGCTCCCGCCGGCTGACTCCTGAAACTGACCGGGCGCGATGCGGTCCAGGTCACTGCGCTGGTCGTAGCGCGTCTTCATCTCGACGGTTTTCTGGTTGGACCAGGGCCAGACGAAGAGCGCCGACAAGGCAATGACGATCAGCACGGGCCAGGCAAAACGAAACAGCGGGCTCAAAAATGCACTCAGACCGCGCCCGCTGGCGAACCAGACCACCATCTCGCTTTCGCGGTACATGCGCGAGAGCGTGCTCACCATAGCGATGAAAAGCGAGAGCGTCAGGATGGTGGGCATCCGGCCCAGGGCTGAATAAGCCATGATCAGCATCACGTCTTGCGGGCTGATGCTGCCGCTGGCCGCCTGACCCAGCGTGCGGATCAACACGATGGTCATGATGATGGTGATCAGCACCACCAGGGTGGCACCAAAACTGCGCGCCAACTCTTTGCGCATCGAAGATTGGAATAACATGCTGCGACTATCTGCTTTTACTTAACGGGCCAGACATTAATTATGGACTTCGAACTCAAGACATTGACCCCCGCGCGCCTGTGCGCTGAAAAATGTGACGCTTTGGTGGTGCTTGTGCCGCAGGAGCCAAGCGCCGGGGACGATCCGCTGTCAGCCTTGATCACTTCGGCCAGCGACGGCGGCGACTTCGAAACCAAGCCCGGCAAGTTGCTGCAGGCCTACCGCACGGCCGGCATCGCCGCAACCCGCGTGCTGCTGGTTGGCGTGGGCGAAGGCAGCGCCAGGAATGTGCGCACAGCGGTCAACGCTGCCATGGGCGCCGTCAAAAACGGCAAGGGGCAGCGCGTGGTGTTGTGCCTGAGCCTGCTTAAAGACGCGGTTGCCTCCCAAATGCAGGCCGCCGTGCTGGCCAGTGCGGATGCCGCTTATGTCTATGGCGCGACCAAGTCCAAGCCTCCCGCGTCGCCGCTGCAGCGCGTTGTGGTGGCAGTGGCTGACGCTGCGGCGGCCAAAACCGGTTTTCAAAAGGCCACGGCGCTGGCGCGCGGCATCGAGTTGGCCCGCGAGTGGGGCAATCGTCCGGCCAACCACGCCACACCCGTGATGCTGGCCGGTGCGGCCCGTGATCTCGCCAAACTGCCGCGTATCAAGGCCGAGATCCTGGGCCCCAAAGAGGTGGCCAAGCTGGGCATGGGCTCGTTCATGGCGGTGGCGCGTGGATCGGACGAGCCGCTGCGTTTCATCGTGCTGCGTTACGACGGCGGCGGCAAAGCGGACGCGCCCGTGGTGCTGGTCGGCAAGGGCATCACCTTTGACACTGGCGGCATCTCCATCAAGCCGGCGGGGGCGATGGACGAGATGAAGTTCGACATGTGCGGTGCGGCCAGCGTGCTGGGCGCTTTCAGGGCGCTGGCTGACTTGCAGCCCAAGCTCAACGTGGTTGGCTTGATCCCCGCGTGCGAGAACATGCCCGATGGCCGTGCGATCAAGCCCGGTGACGTGGTCACCAGCATGAGCGGGCAAACCATCGAAATCCTCAACACCGACGCTGAAGGCCGCCTGGTCTTGTGCGACGCACTGACCTACGCCGAGCGCTTCAAGCCGCGCTCGGTGATCGATATCGCCACGCTCACCGGCGCTTGCATGGTGGCCTTGGGCGGGGTGCGCGCGGGCTTGTTTTCGAGCAATGACGCACTGGGCCAGGCCCTGTTTGAGGCGGGTGAACGTTCGCTTGACCTGTGCTGGCGCATGCCGCTGGACGAAGAGTACGCAGAAGGCCTGAAAAGCAATTTTGCCGATGTGGCCAATGTCGGCGGGCGTGCTGGCGGCGCGGTGACGGCTGCGAAGTTCCTGCAACGCTTTGCAGGCAAGTTCGCCTGGGCGCACCTGGACATCGCCGGAAGCGCCTGGAATGGCGGCGGCGCCAAGGGCTCCACCGGTCGGCCGGTGGCCTTGTTGGTGGACTTTTTGCTGGACCAGGCCGCGCAGGGGCCGGCAGCGCTGGAATCTCGTTCTGGGGGCGCTGCGGGCAAGGCCGCTGCCAAAAATACGCCGCTGAAAGCGCCAGCCAAGGCTGCGGCAAAAACACCTGTAGCCAAGGGCGCCAAAGGAGCGATCAAGGTGCTGGCAAAGACATCAGCGAAAACCTGACGCGCATGACGGAGGTGGAGTTTCACTTCAACGTCGGGGACAAGCTCGAGTACAGCTGCCGTTTGCTTCGCAAGGCCCGTTCGGGAGGGTCCACCTTGCTGGTGGTCGGTGCGCCTGAGTTGATCGAGCAACTTGACCGGCTGCTCTGGACCTTTTCAGACCCCGATTTCTTGCCGCATTGCAGAAGCGATGCCAACCCTCTTACTGTGGCGGCCTCGCCAGTCATGCTGGCCACATCGCTGCACGATCAGGCTTTCAATGCGCAAAGTTATGGCGTGCTGGTTAATCTTGGGCGCGAGGTACCTGAGAATTTTGAACGCTTCGAACGTTTCATCGAGGTGGTTTCCAGTGCGGACGACGACCGACAGGCCGCCCGGGTGCGCTGGAAACATTACAAAGACCGTGGTTACGCGCTCAAGCAGCATGACCGGGCAGCCAGTGCCCAAGGGGCATGAGCATGATTTTTGGAAAGAGTCCGCCGCGCTTCGTACCCACCCTGACCGAAGTGGTCCGGCCGGTCGAGGCCAAGGCGCCCGGGCCGGCAGCGTTGCCCGAGCCGGTCGCTCCCGCTTCCGCGGCGACCCCGGCGAGCCTGCCGCCGGGGTTTGCCGAACTGCTTCAAGGCTGGCCTGCGGGGCTGGGGCTTTCTGCTGCTCAGCCGCCAGCGCCCGATCAACCGGCTGAACTTGGCGCTGCAACAACTTCCTCAGCGCCCAGCGCGATCCGAGTTTCAGCCGAACTTCAGCAAGTCATCGTTGATCGAATCCTTCAAATTGTTGAAGACTCGGTGGAGCATCGTGTGCGCCAGGCTCTTGAGCTGGTTTTGGCCCCCCAGCTCCAATCACTGGCAGCCGCTGTGCGCGCCGAAGTCGCAGAGGCGGTCAGGCAGGCGGTAGGCGATACGCTGGCCGCAGAGTTCAAGGATCAGCGCGACTCGACTGAAGTCTGACGATCGTGTCATGCTCTGTGTTTCCCCTGGGATGGAAGTTTTGCGGTCAAAATACGGTCCACGTTTTTACGTTGAATCCTCACAGGGGCTGGGTAATTCGAGAATCGATTTGTCTCTTGAGTGACTAAAGGGACTTTGCTAGTGGCGCGGGCTCGAAAATTGCGTTATCTTCCCCCGGTTGAGGTAAAAAGTCCTCGCAACCTTTCAAGTTTTTTAAACGGAGTGCACATGAAATTGAAAATGAAACTGACCGTGGCAGCCGCCATTTCGATGGTGGCCACAATTGCAGCGGCCCAAGACACGCAAGTCGTCAAAATTGGTCACGTTGCCCCTGTTTCGGGTGCTCAAGCCCACTACGGCAAAGACAATGAAAACGGCGTTCGCATGGCCATTGAAGACCTCAATGCCCAGAACATCGTGATTGCCGGCAAAAAGATCAAGTTTGAAATCGTCGCTGAAGACGATGCAGCTGATCCAAAGCAGGGCACCGCCGCAGCACAAAAACTGTGCGACTCCAAAGTTGCCGGCGTCGTCGGTCACCTCAATTCCGGCACCACCATCCCAGCTTCCAAGGTCTACAACGACTGCGGTATTCCTCACGTGACGGGCGCGGCCACCAACCCCAACCTCACCAAGCCTGGCTACAAAACCACCTACCGCATCATCGCCAACGACAACGCTCTGGGCGCTGGCTTGGCGTTTTACGCTGCCGACACGCTCAAGCTCAAGAAAGTCGCCATCATTGACGACCGTACCGCTTACGGCCAGGGCGTCGCTGAAGTCTTCAAGCGCACGGCTGTGCAAAAAGGCATGCAGATCGTTGACGAGCAGTTCACCACTGACAAAGCCACCGACTTCATGGCCATCCTGACCGCCATCAAGGCCAAGGCCCCTGATGCCGTGTTCTACGGCGGCATGGACCCACAAGCCGGCCCGATGTTGCGCCAGATGGAGCAACTCGGCATGGCCAACGTCAAGTACTTCGGTGGCGACGGCATCTGCACCTCAGAGATCGCCAAGCTGGCCGCCGGCGCCAAGACGCTGACCAACGTGGTTTGCGCTGAAGGCGGCGCCTCGCTGGCCAAAATGCCAGGCGGCACCGCCTGGAAGGCCAAGTACGACGCCAAGTACCCGAACCAGTTCCAGGTTTACAGCCCGTACACCTACGACGCTACTTTCGTTCTGGTTGACGCCATGAAGCGCGCCAAGTCCACCGACCCCAAGGTCTATACCCCTGAGCTGGCCAAAACCAACTTCAAGGGCGTGACGACAACCATCGCCTTCGAGACCAACGGCGAACTGAAGAACCCTGCCATCACTTTGTACGTCTACAAAGACGGCAAGAAATCTGCGCTGAACTAAGTCGGCATGATGCAAAAAAAGCCACCGCAAGGTGGCTTTTTTTCGCCTGTACGTTCTGCGCGCAGGCGCCGGTAAGGAGTTGCGCCCCAGCGGAGATGGGTTAATTCGCCGCCGGTTGCGAGCGAGCCCTGGCTTCAAGCCGGCATTCACCGGGCAAGTTCAAAAGCGTGTGCAGGCCGCAGCGGGTGTGAGGCGCCGGCCGGCCCCCAAACCTGGCACAAGGCCTGCGCCAGCGTTCAAGTCTCAAGGGGTCTGAGTGTCAATCTGAATCTCGTTGCGCCGCCACATGGGCAAAGTCCAGGGCGGGTCGTAGCGCGCCAGTTGCGGCGCGCCCGTACCCTTGAGCTTTTGCGCCTGCATCCACGCCAGCAATTCATCGGTCTTTTGCTGGACCCGAGCTTCGGAATTCAGCCATGAATAGGTGTGAACGGCTGTGGTTCTCGCTGGAATCTCCCGCAGCTTCACTGTTTCATTGTTTGGCTTCGGCAAGGTCGCCAACTGGTACTTGGACGGCATGACAAACTGCACGCGCCACTGCTGCGCATCCATGGAATTACTCGCCAGGGCCTCGACACTGACGGGCGCCGTCATGGCGATTTTTTCCGGGCTCGGCGCGACGGGCTGAGTCAGCACGGGCGCTGTCATCGCAATTTTGGTAGAGCTGCTTTCGCCTGTGGCCACGGCCGTGTTATTGCCAAAAATATAGTCGGCAATGGCCCTGAATCCGCGATTGGAAGCAGCGTCCATGTCGCCAGACACGACCACCTCGGCAATGACCAGTGCCGGGTAGCGCCTGAGCTCAAAGGCCCCGTCCTTGAGCAGCGTTTCAAACTTGGGTTCCTCCACTGCCGCGGCCAGACCGGCACTCAGAAACAAGCCGGTGGCCAGCAGCGCTTGAAGCCCCACAGTGAATTGAAAGCCGAATGATTTGTCCATGATGCCGCCTTTGACTATGCCGTGATGTGACCGTAGGAAACCTTGAAATTAAGCTACACCCAGCCTTGACGCCACAGGTCCGGATTCTCCAACTCACGCCAGTCAATGCGCCGAGTTGATTTTGAGAACACCGCCTCGAGCTCGATCCAGACCAGCTGGGTCTCGGGCGGTTCTGGGGCGATGACCTTGGCCACGAGGAAATGTTTTTCCTTGCTTCGCGGCCGAACAGCCGTCCATTTGGTGAGCAACAGCTTTTTGGGGCTGATCGGATTGCGAACGCGTATTGCCTGGGCATGGGCCGGCGAATTTGACGCGGCGGGCGCCGGCGCGTCCGCGCCAATTGCGGAAGGTGTTCTATTGGGCATTGGGTCCGATTATGTGGTCTCGATTGCGTTCGCCGGCAAGCGTGGGCAGCGGTACCCAGGATCCGTGTTAAAGGCCGCACCCATGACCCCGCGCCATCGTCGCGAAAGCGGGGGTCCATTTTTTCCCGCCGATGCAGCTCACTGGGGGATGGATCCCCGCCTTCGCGAGGATGACGTCAAAATGACCTGTCGTTAATGCGAAGCGCGCCTTCAATCATGTCGAGGGCATGCTTCGCGGGACCGACGTTGCGGGCGGCGGTGACGGCGGCGGGCGCGAAAGACG
>CAJAOB010000238.1 GCA_903941205.1 uncultured Burkholderiales bacterium
CCAAGGTGATCGAGTTCCGTACTGACTTGCCCAAGACACCGGTCGGGAAAATCCTTCGACGGGAACTGCGCGACAAGAAGTAATCCTGGCGAGCGCTGGCGACGCCGAGTTGCCAGCGCGCGGCCATTGATTAGCGACGTTTGATCACTGGATCCGGGTTCGTGCCGGATCCCCGCTAAATCTGCGCCAGCCGCTTTCCCGGGAAACTGCCAGGGGCAAGAAGCCATGCCCGAGCGCAAAATCAAGCCATGAATTCTTTGCAAGTGCGGTCACCGCTGACCGCCATCATGAGCGCGCTACCTGAAGAGCAGCAAGACCTGCTGGACCGACTGGAAAACCCGCAAAGACAGAACGTCGCAGGCCGGGACTTCTGGCTCGGTCATTTGCAAGGCCACTTCTTGATCCTTGGCTTGTCGCGCATTGGCAAAGTCTCAGCATCACTGACAGCCGCCATCCTGATCTCCCATTTCGGCGCCAGCCGGATTGTTTTTACCGGCGTCGCTGGCGGACTGGGGCCGGGCGTGAAGGTTGGCGACGTGGTGGTAGGGCAAGATTTCATTCAGCATGACCTGGACGCTTCGCCGCTGTTTCCACGCTATGAGGTGCCGCTTTACGGCCGCTCGCTCTTTAGGTGTGATCCGGCGCTCACGGCGCTACTGGCAGGCGCCACCCGGAGAGCGCTTGGAGCCGATGGCGCAGCAGCCTCGCCACTGGTGGCCGGCGCCCGGGTACACAGCGGGCTCATCGCCAGCGGCGACCGATTCGTTGCCAGCGCCGCCGAGTCCGGCGCCCTGCAGGCATCCCTGCGCAAGGCCGGTCACGAGGCCCTGGCCGTCGAAATGGAAGGGGCTGCCGTGGCACAGGTCTGCGCCGACTACAGTCTGCCATTTGCAGCAATACGCACCATTTCCGACCGCGCCGATGACACGGCCCATGTCGACTTTCCACGCTTCGTCAAAGAGGTCGCCAGCCAATACGCCCTGACCATCATCAACGAGCTGCTGCAAAGCCTGCCGCCTGCCTGAGCGACGACCCGTCAGATACAAAGCGGGTTTTGCCACCCGCCGATCAGGTCAAGTGCAGATTTCGCAGGACTGACGAGCTCGTAAAGAAAGCGAGTTCGGCGACTGACGGAACCGGACTCGCAGGAACTACCTGCCCACGTCATTCTCGAGAAGCCTGCCCTCGACCTGATCAAGGGCGGCGTTCTGTGACCTTGACGGGGCGAGAACCATCGGGGATGGATTCCTGCCTGCGCAGGCATGACGAATTCGCGGGGGAATGACTTGGCGCCTGCAAAGGGAGGAGCCCTTCACTAAGTGAGGGCTCAACGCAGGCGCTCTACTGGTACTGGTACTGGTACTGGTACTGGTACTGGTACGGTTACTGCTACTTCAACCAGCCACGCTTTCGGAAATACCACATGGGCACCAGAGCACTGGCGATCATGAGCGCCAGCGCGTAGGGGTAGCCGAGCGACCAGTCCAACTCCGGCATGAACTTGAAATTCATGCCGTACAAGCTGGCAATCAAGGTGGGCGGCAGCAGCGCGACGCTGGCCACCGAGAAGATCTTGATGATCTTGTTTTGATTGATGTTGATGAAACCGACCGTCGCATCCATCAAGAAGTTGATCTTGTCGAACAAAAAGGCGGTGTGCGAATCGAGCGAGTCGATGTCGCGCAAAATCTGTCGGGCTTCTTCAAACTGCTCGGCGCTCAGCATCTTGCTGCGCATCATGAAGCTGACCGCGCGGCGGGTGTCCATCATGTTGCGACGAATCCGGCCGCTCAGGTCTTCGTGTCGGGCAATCGATCCGAGCACTTCGCCGGCCATGGCGTCAGTGACGTCGCCGGACAGCACTTTGGCGCTGACTTTTTCGAGGTCAATGTAAATGCCTTCGAGCGTGTCGGCCGAGTACTCGGCGTCGGCATCGAACAGCTTGAGAAGCACTTCCTTGGCGTCCTCGATCAAGCCAAAAGCGCGGCGTGCACGCATGCGCAGCAAGCGAAACACAGGCACGTCCTCATCGTGAATGGAAAAGAGCACACCCTTGCTCTTGAGGTCCTCGTTCATGAGGTTCAGTATGAACGCCACCCGCACGGTGCGTGGCTCATCGGCATCGGCGATCAGGAAGTCCGAGCGGATGTGCAACTCGCCGTTGTCTTCCTCGTAAAAACGCGCCGACTCCTCAATGTCCTCATCCATCACGTCTTCGGGAATGGAGAGGCCGTAATACTGCTTGATCCAGCGCTTTTCTTCGGGCGTGGGTGACTCCAGATCAACCCAGATCGGCTGGAACCTGGACAACTCCTCCAGCGATTCGATCTCTTCCTGGAAAAGCCGCCCATTGACGAGCGTGAAAATATTGAGCATGGCGGGCTCCCGTTGGTCTTCAAGGGCCGGGGCGCACAGGCCCAAAAGGCAAGGCGGCTACGGGCGGGTTGACTGGTATGGCATCGCTTTCAACCCCGGCGCACTCTTCAGGAGCTAGAGGGCTGAAAGCGGACGACTAGGACTACTTTCCAAGGATTTCTCCGGCGTAAAACATGGCCGGGATTATGGCACCGCCCCTGAGCAGCCAGTCCAGCAGCAAGGGGGCTCGTAGCCGGTTGATAGGGGCTGCGGCCCATCCGTTTGGCCTGGCCATGATTTGGCTGCAATTTGTTGCAGCGCAGGATTGCAATTGCTGGCCTTCAGGCGCATAGTGAATTCGGGAACGATGTCCCGTCCGCCAGCAGGGCGATGCACTCTGACGGTGTTTTCAAAACCCCTTCCTCTTGGAAAAGGAGTCTTTTATGAACTTGACGATCAGTGGCCACCATCTCGAAGTCACCCCGGCCTTGCGCGGTTACGTGACCACGAAGCTGGATCGAATTGCCCGGCATTTTGATCAGGTGGTCGACGTGAAAGTCCTCTTGACGATAGACAACATGAAGGAGAAGGAACTCAGGCAGCGTGCAGAATGCAACGTGCATGTCAAAGGTCGCGACCTGTTCGCGGAGAGCTCCAACGCCGATCTCTATGCCGCCGTCGACGAACTGGCCGACAAGCTTGACCGTCAGGTTGGCCGCCACAAGGATCGGACCCAGGACCATCACCATATTGCAGCCAAGCGCCAGGCCTGAGGGCGGTACCAGGCCCCCCAGCCAGCCGCCTGATCGATCAGGCGGCTTTTTTATGTGCGAGCGGCTGCGAGACCCTGGCGAAGTGCATAATCCGGCGACTAAAAGATCGTTATGAACCGTCTTTCGCAAATACTGCCCCCTGCCCAGGTCCTGGTCGGCGTTCAAGCCACCAGCAAGAAGCGTGCGTTTGAAGAAGCAGGCCTGCTGTTCGAGGACCTGCACGGCCTGAGCCGGGCCTTGGTTACCGACAGCCTGTTTGCACGCGAGCGCCTTGGCTCAACAGGTCTGGGTCACGGTGTCGCCATACCGCACGGCCGCATCAAGGGACTCAAAGCCCCGATGGCGGCGGTGTTCCTGCTTGAAGCGCCCATCGGCTTCGATGCCCCCGATGAACAAGCAGTGCGATTACTGATCTTTTTACTGGTGCCCGAGGCGGCCACTCAAAAACACCTGGAAATCCTTTCTGAAATTGCCGAGATGCTCAGCGACAGCGTCTTGCGCGAGCAGCTCAAGACGAGCCTTGATGCACAGTCCTTGCACCAGCTGATCGCCTCCTGGCACTCGGCCCCGGTGAACTCCTGATCCGGCACCGGGCCAGGCATGAAGCCCACTGTCGTCAGCGCCGATGTTCTGTTCGAGGACCATCGCGTCGCCCTGAAATGGCACTGGGTGGCCGGGCTGGGCGCATCGGAGCGGCGCTTCGACGAGGTTGCGGTACGCGCCGCGCGCTCAGGCGCCGATCTGGTCGGCTACCTCAACTACATCCATCCCTACCGGGTCCAGATCCTCGGTGAAAGAGAAGTCGCCTACCTCACGAAGGGCAGCGCTGAAGACTGCGCGCGGCGCATCTCGCGCATCATCACGCTGGAGCCGCCCGTGCTGGTGGTAGCTGATGGCCAAACCGCGCCCGACACCCTGATTTCCATGTGCGAACGCGGCCAATTGCCGATGTTCGCCACCCCGGAGTCAGCAGCTTTTGTGATTGACATGCTGCGCGCCTACCTGTCCAAGCACTTCGCCGACCGCACCTCGATGCACGGCGTGTTCATGGACATTCTGGGCATGGGCGTGATGATCACTGGCGAGTCGGGGCTGGGCAAGAGCGAGCTCGGTCTGGAACTGATCTCGCGCGGCCATGGTCTGGTGGCAGACGATGCCGTCGACCTGTTTCGCATCAACCAGACCACCATCGAGGGGCGCTGCCCCGAATTGCTGCAAAACCTGCTCGAGGTGCGCGGCATTGGCTTGCTGGACATCAAGGCGATTTTTGGCGAAACCGCAGTCCGGCGCAAACTCCGGCTCAAGCTCATCGTTCATCTGGTGCGCCGCGAAACACTGGAGCGCGAATACGAGCGCATTCCCTACGAGCCGCTGACGCAGGATTTGCTGGGAATTCCGGTGCGCAAGGTGGTGATTCAGGTGGAGGCTGGCCGCAATATCGCCGTGCTGGTCGAAGCTGCAGTGCGCAACGCCATCTTGCAACTGCGCGGCATCAACACCTACCAGGAGTTCGTGGAGCGCCACCGAAAGGCCATGGAAAGCGGCGACTGAGACAGGCGCAAGCCCCGGCCTCAGCCGTGATGGCGCGGCGACACAGGGCGATGCGGACAACTCGCCTTGGTGCAGTTGGCGTAAATCGACAGCGAATGGTCGGCAATGGTGAAGCCCTTGGACAGCGCCACAGCGTTTTGCCGCTTCTCGATCTCGGCGTCATAGAACTCCTCGACCTTGCCGCAATCAAGGCAGACCAGATGGTCGTGATGCTGGCCTTCGTTGATCTCGTAGACCGCCTTGCCGGATTCAAAATTGCTGCGATTGAGCAAGCCGGCCTGCTCGAACTGCGTGAGCACCCGATAGACCGTCGCCAACCCAATGTCGGAGCGATCTTCCAGCAACACCCTGAACACATCCTCGGCGGTCATATGGCGCTGCTTGCCAGCCTGAAAAATCTCCAGTATCTTCAGCCGCGGCAGCGTCGCCTTCAGTCCGGTGCTCTTCAACTCTTCAATATTGCTCATGAATTTTCTCGAGGCTGTCTCAGGATTTGCACAGGGTCCGAGGCCGGCCGCGCCGAGTGCTCGGCGGTACCCAACCGCTACAATGAAACATCATATCGTCACCCCTCCCGCCATGCCCGCACACCCCCCCTACTTCCTCCTGGCCAGCCTGGGCGCAAGCGCCTGCATGGTGCTGGGCTGCGCCACTTCAGCGCCCCCCGCGGCGCAGGCCAGCGCCAGGGTGCTGGACCCCGTGCGCTGGATCACCCCTTACCGGGCCGACGTGGTGCAGGGCAACTTCATCTCGCGCGAGCAGATCGCTCAGCTGCGCGCCGGCATGGGACGCAACGACGTGCGCAGCGTGCTCGGCACCCCCTTGCTGACCAGCGTTTTTCACGCCGACCGCTGGGACTATGTGTTCACCCTCAAGCGCCAAGGCATGGCAGATCAGGTTTTTCGCTACTCCGTTTTTTTCAAGACCGAAGCGCTCGAGCGCTTTGAGGGCGACACCATGCCCAGCGAAGCCGAATTCATAGCCCGCCTGGACACGCGACGCAAACTCGACAAGGCCCCTGCCTTGCAAGCCACACCCGAGCAACTCGAAGCGGCGGCCAAGGCAGCGCCCTCGCCAGCAGTGCCTGCGGCCAAAGCGCCGTCGGCCATGCCGGCTGCCAGTGCCGGCCAGCCGGCGATTGCCAGCTACCCGCCGCTAGAAAGCCCGCGCCAGTGAGCGCGGCACAGACGCCCGCAGCACCGCTGCGCATCGCGGTTGCCGGCGCCACCGGTCGCATGGGTCAGATGCTTGTGGAGGCCGTGCGCGCCGCCAGCGATCTGCAACTTTCTGGCGCTCTGGACCGCGCAGACAGCCCGGTCATTGGCCTGGACGCCGCCGCCTTTGCCGGCCAGCACAGCGGCGTCAACATCAGCGCTGACCTGCACCAGGGCCTGGCCGGCGCACAGGTGCTGATCGACTTCACCCGGCCCGAAGGAACCCTGGCGCATCTGGAGGTTTGCCGCGAGCTCGGCGTTCATGCTGTCATCGGCACCACCGGTTTTACTGACGCGCAAAAAGCCGAGATCGCCCGGATAGCCGAGGACATTGCCATCGTGATGGCGCCCAACATGAGCGTTGGCGTGAACGTCACCCTCAAGCTGCTGGAAATGGCGGCCAAGGCGCTGTCCACGGGTTACGACATCGAGGTCATCGAAGCCCATCACCGCCACAAGGTCGATGCCCCGTCAGGTACGGCGCTCAAGATGGGCGAAGTCATTGCCCAGGCACTGGGCCGCGACTTGAAAGAGTGCGGTGTGTTCGCCCGCGAAGGCGTCACCGGCGAACGTGATCCGTCAAGCATCGGTTTTGCCACGATCCGCGGCGGCGACATCGTTGGCGACCACACCGTGCTGTTTGCCGGCACCGGCGAGCGCATCGAAATCACCCACAAATCCTCAAGCCGCGCTACCTATGCTCAGGGCAGCCTGCGCGCAGCGCGCTTTCTGGCGGGCCAGCGCAGGGGCCTGTTCGACATGTTTGACGTGCTGAATTTGACATGAGACCGGTGGCGGCCGCCCGTTCCAGCAATGCGCCGGAGACTGCGGCTTGACCGGGCTGGAAAGCGCACTGCCCGAGGATGCCGTCGGCCGGCTGGTGGCGGCGCTGCTGCTGCTGATGTCGGTGAGCAGCTGGGTGCTCATCTTGTGGAAGGGCTGGCTGCTTCGGCGTGCGGCCAGCGACACGTTGCGCAGCACGGCCGCTTTCTGGCAGTCGGCCACGCTGGCCCAGGCTGGAGAGCGGGTTCCCGCCTTTGACCGCGAAGCCCTGGTCTGGCCGCTGGTTCTGGCCGCCCGAAACGGAGCCGCAGGCACGCTGGCGGCAGCCGGCGAGCGCAGCCAGCAACTCACCCGCGTCTTGCGCGGCGCCTTGCATGGCGCGCTGCACAAGCTGCAATTCGGCCAGGTGGTGCTGGCCACGGTCGGTTCCACCGCTCCCTTTGTCGGCCTGCTCGGCACGGTCTGGGGCATTTACCAGGCCTTGATCGGCATGGCTGCTGCCGGGCAGATCACCATCGAGCGGATTGCCGGTCCGGTTGGCGAGGCGCTGATCATGACCGCCGCCGGCCTGGCCGTAGCCATTCCGGCCGTGCTGGCCTACAACGTCTTCGGCCGCAGTATCAGCCGGATAGAAGCCGAGCTTGAAGGCTTTGCCCTGGACTTGCGCGAGCTGCTGTTGAGCACAACGCCCGAGCCAGGCGCATGAAGGCCGGCGGCTTCGGCCGGCTCGAAGGCGCCCGAGACGCCGAGCCCATGAGCCAGATCAACATCACACCGCTGGTCGACGTGATGCTGGTACTGCTGGTCATCTTCATCTTGACCGCGCCGCTGCTGGCCTCGTCCATCAAACTCGACTTGCCCCGCACCGATGCCGCCACGGGCAGCGCCGAAGCCGCCCGCAGCGTCTCGCTGGTGGTGGACCCCTCTGGTCAGGCCTACCTCGAAGACCGCCCTCTGTCGCTGGCCGAGCTGGCCGAGCGGCTGGCGCGCACCGCAGCGCAGGACCCCGGCACC
>CAJAOB010000239.1 GCA_903941205.1 uncultured Burkholderiales bacterium
CCTTCGACGAGGCGCGTGCCAAAGCGAATTGACCGGTTTGAAAACAGGTGTGCCCTGGCTGCTCTGGCCGCCGTGTCCGCAGCTTCCGCCCAGTCCACCGTCACCATCTCTGGTGGCTACGGCTTGGCGTTCGGCAAGTCCACCCTCGGTGACGCTGACTCCGGCCTGCAAATCGCTCGCCAGACCGGGAATATCGCATTCAAAGGCACTGAAGATCTCGGCGGTGGCTTGAAAGCAAACTTTGAACTGCAAACATCTATCGGCGCTGTTGCAACCACCAACACTGATTTTGATAACGATGCTAAAGCCAAAAGCCGCACCATCCTTGGCGACCGCGGTGCTTACGTATCGCTGAGCGGCGAGCGCGGCACCCTTTTCCTGGGCCGTGGCAGCAGCGCCATCCGCGGCCTGTGGGGCTCCATCGGCGACGTGAGTGGTTTGCCAGTCGTCTCCGGGATCTCCACCGGCGGTGTGGAGGCCGAAGCCAAGGCCCGCGTGATCTATGGTGACACGTACAGCAACTACGTCGCTTATTCCAGCCCCGTGTTTAATGGATTTAGCGCTTCTGTAGCACTGGCTCCAAAGCAAGACTTGGCTACTGGTGTTGGCGATAACGATGCGAACAAAGACACCACCTCCTTTACCGTTCAGTACGCCAATGGCCCTGTAGCCGCTGCTGCAAACATCACGGACCAAGCTCAAACTGGTGGTGCCAAGGTAACCACCCTGTTGGCCAGCTATGACTTGGGCGTGGTCAAGGCGGCTGTCACCACCCAGTCCATCGATATGAACGACGGTTCGACCAACCCAGGCAACGGCACCGTTTTCACGGTCAGCGCTCCGCTGGGTTCTGGCGTTTTGGGCGGCGGCTTCGGCAAACGTAGCAACGAAAACTCCGCTATCGGCGACGACGTCAAGCAAACCTTCATCGGCTACAAATACATGTTCAGCAAGCGCACCGCCGTATCTGCTGTCTACAACAAGATCGATCGTGACGGTGCGACGTCTGGAACCACCAACGATCTGAAAGAAACCCATCTGATCGTCAGCCACACGTTCTAATTTTCTGCTGGCGCAAGCCAGTTGAAAATTTGAAGTGCCAAGACCCCGCCATGGCGACATGACGGGGTCTTTTGCTTTCCGATGCAGGCCAAGTTCGGGCGGGCATCGGGGCTGGTGCGGGGGCCAACGGCTTGTTGCTGTTGTACAGCTGAGATTACGAAAAAAGAATGCTTTTAATCGCGAACAGTCCGGCACCAGGGCCATTTTTTTAATGCTCTACCCCAACGCAAACTATCGCAAAATAATCATTTTTTTCATTAGATTAATAAAAACAAAATAAATTAGGGCCGCTTAAAGAGTCAAAGAAGTTGCTAAATTACTACTAAATTTTTCTTTTTATAAAAAATTTAGAGTTACTGGCGGCAAAAAATTCTTAGATAAATGGTAAATAAACGGGGTCAGAACCCGTTTCTTCTGTATCCCCTCTGCGCGCCATGATGGTCCCGCGCCAGGGGATCGCGGGTCTGAGATTCAGGATGAATTGCCTGACCGCTGACAGGACGCGTTTTCTGCGTCGCTGAGCGCCCCAGCCGGCGGGCCTTGCGCTCTTCAGCCCTGCCCGAACAAGTCCGAGCCGCCTTCTTGCCGGCTGGCGGGCGGGGTGACCCCAAGGTGCCTGAAGGCGGCCAGGGTCGCGATGCGGCCGCGCGGGGTGCGCTGCAAGTAGCCCTGTTGAATGAGGTAGGGCTCGATCACGTCTTCAATCGTGCCTGGTTCTTCGCCGATGCTGGCGGCGATGTTGTCCAGTCCCACCGGGCCACCGTCAAAGCGGTGAATGACGGCTTCGAGCAGTTTGCGGTCCATCACATCAAAGCCGCGCGGGTCGACGTCGAGCATGGCCAGGGCCTTGTGGGCAATGTCCAGCGTGATGACGCCCTTGCCTTTGACGTCGGCGTAGTCACGCACCCGGCGCAGCAGGCGGTTGGCAATGCGGGGGGTGCCGCGCGAGCGCTTGGCGATTTCAATGCCGCCGGCCTCGTCCATCGGGGCTTTGAGCAGGCCGGCGCTGCGTTTGACGATGCGCGCAAGCTCTTCCGGGGTGTAAAACTCCAGCCGCGCGACGATGCCGAAACGGTCACGCAGCGGGTTGGTCAGCATGCCGGCGCGGGTCGTGGCGCCGACCAGCGTGAAGGGCTGCAAATCGAGCTTGATGCTGCGTGCAGCCGGCCCCTCGCCGATCATGATGTCGATCTGGTAGTCCTCCAGCGCCGGGTACAAGATCTCTTCAACCACCGGGCTCAGGCGGTGAATCTCGTCAATGAAGAGCACGTCATTTTTTTCGAGATTGGTCAGCAAGGCCGCCAGGTCCTTGGGTTTTTCAAGCACCGGGCCGCTGGTCTGGCGCAAATTGACGCCGAGCTCTTGCGCAATGATGTGGCTGAGCGTTGTTTTGCCCAGACCGGGCGGGCCAAACAGCAGCACATGGTCCAGCGCCTCGTTGCGCATCCGGGCCGCACCGATGAAGATTTCAAGCTGCTCGCGCACCTTGGCCTGTCCCACGTAGTCGTCAAACAGCTTGGGCCGCAAGGCGCGCTCGATGGCTTCTTCTTGCGGCGAGGCGGGCGCTGCCGACATCACCCGCTTGGCGGGCGGCATGGCAGACATGTCGAAGTCGTCGGTCTGAATGCTCATGGGCGTGCGCTAAACCGGCTTGAAACCGCTTACTTGGTCAGCGCCTTGAGCGCCAGTTTGATGCCGTCGCTCACGCCCACGTCAGGCGGCAAGGCTTTGAGCGCCAGAGCCGCGTCGCGGTCGCTGTAGCCCAGCGCCACCAGCGCCTGCAAGATGTCCGACTGGTTGTCGCTCGCCGCGCTCAAGGGAACGCCGAGGTCGGCCCCCAGCTTGCCCTTGAGTTCGAGCAGCAACCGCTCGGCCGTTTTTTTGCCGATGCCAGGCACTTTGATGATGCGGCCAGCTTCTTGCGCACTGACGGCCCGGGAAAGTTCGTCAACACTCATGCCGCTGAGCACGCTGAGCGCCGTGCGCGGGCCGACACCCGAAATCTTGATGAGTTGCCTGAAGGCGGCCCGCTCGCTGGCCGTGGCAAAGCCGTAAAGAATTTGCGCGTCTTCCCGCACCACGAAATGCGTGAGCAAACTCACGGTATCGCCCAGCCCGGGCAGGTTGTAGAAGGTGCTCATCGGCACCAAAAGCTCGTAGCCCACGCCGTGGCAGTCCACCAGCAACTCGGGCGGATTTTTCTCGGCCAACTGGCCAGTTAAGCGTCCGATCATTGCCAAATCTTAGCAGTGCAAGCCAACGAGCCAGCGCAGGGCTTTGCCTACCTTTTACGTATCTTTTGCATATCTTTTGCGTATCTTTCGCCCGTCTTTGCCCCCGAGCACACGAAGCAGCCTGATTTCCCGAGCCCGTGC
>CAJAOB010000240.1 GCA_903941205.1 uncultured Burkholderiales bacterium
CAGAAGACGGCATACGAGATTTCGCGGAGTGACTGGAGTTCAGACGTGTGCTCTTCCGATCTCGCAGTAGACGCGACCGGGGCGGAAGGTGGGACGGGCGGAGGAGGCGGGCCGCCGATGGACCCGGTCACCCTGTACGCGGCCCTGACCGGCGAGCCGTTCCTGCTGACTCTGGACGAAATTGGCAAGCTGACCGACTGGCAGATTGAAAAGGTTTACGGGCACGCGCGAGACAAGAAAACGGGCCAAGTGCAGCAGGTGGAGCAGGTGCTAACGAGCCGGATGACTCTGGCGCAACGGAAGGCGCAGTATTTCACGATGGGGCAGGCCCTGCGGGTGCCATTGGCAGAGCTGGAAAAAACCTGGACGGAGAAATATGGCAGCTAGTAACCTTGCCACAATGCCCCTGACCCGGGCCCTTGAAAAGTTTGCCGGCAGCCTGGCGGCGGTCGGCCGCGGCATGGACAAAGGTCCCGGCGGCGGCGTCGGCTCCGCCTTGGGCGGCATGGCCACCCCGGCAATCAATCAGGACTGGGGCGGCGTCTTCAAGAACATCTCAGCCCACCTGGAAGCGGCAAGCAAAAAATACATGAGCAAGGCTGCGGCCTTGGCGGGTGGATCGTCCACATCAGGCGGGTCGTCCATCACCCAGGCAACCGGCGCGGCAGCCGCTGCCATGGGCAAATTCACTGGCATTGCCGGCAAGGCGGCCGGAGCCCTGACCAAGTTCAACGTCGTCACCGGCACCGCTTCGGCAGTCATTGCGGCCGGCAAGAAGATCCCCGGCATTGGCGCCGTGGCCAACGTCGGGCAGGCCGGCTTTGGCATGATTGGCAAGCGCTTGACCAGCGACTTCGCCGCTTTATCCCTGCCGTTGGCCAAGTTCACGAAAAAAGCCGAGACCCTGACTGTTGGCCTTGAGGAGGCCGGTAAGGCGGCCCACGCCTACAGCAGCGCCATCAGCAGCAGCACCGCCACCATGGCCGGAGCCGCCCAAGGCTTTATGAAGTCCTTTGGCGAGGCTCTGTCCAACCCGATGAGCGGACTGCCCGCCCTGGTGGGCGCCGTTCGGCCGTTCGTCGAGGCCTTCAATCCATACGCCCTGCAGCAGTTCGACGACGCCCTGCGCACCGTCTACGCCGTCATTGGCGAAGCACTGGTGCCAATCGTCAAGGTGGCCGCTGGCGTGCTGCGGGAGTTCGCTGGATACCTGCGGCCCGTGATGAAACAACTGGAACCTGTTTTTGCCGAGCTGGCCCAGATGGCAGGCGGGTTCCTCAAGGACCTGATGCCCGAGCTGGCCAAGTTCGCCGCTGAGCTGGTGCCGATCTTTAAGCAGTATCTGGAGCAGATGAAGGAGTCGATCGGTGGTCAAAAGGAAATGATGATTGCCGGCCTGAAATACGCCACGGGCCAGATGAGCCTGCTGGGCGTGCTGGGCGTCGGCATCAAGTCTTGGCTGTCGAAGCTACCGCTGATCGGGCGGTTTTTTAAGCAAAGCGACGAAGAAAAAGCGAAAAAAGACGAAGAATTCAAGGCCGCTAAGGCACTGGTGCCCAAGGAGAATATCTTCAGTTTCGGGGCGCCAACCAACCCGACATTCAAGAGCGCCGAGTCGCTGGGCCGTGACACCCTGCAGTCCGCCTACGCGGCAATGCCAGGCATGGAAAAGAAAAACGAGGAGTTGGACGCCATGAAGCAAATTGCGGACAACACCGCGCAAACTGTGTCAGCCCTTGGGCAGGTGGCTAACATCCTAAGCGGCAAAGAGGCGGGCAAGTTTGCCGGCGACACCGTCAGGGCCGCAACTAGCGTGCAAGAAGGCGCCAAGGTTTACGATGAGCGCGTCAAGGCCGGCGGCATTGTCGGTGGTGCCCAAAAGGCGGCCGGTCAGGTGGCGGAGGGCGTTTACAACTTCGGCGTCGGCGTCAGCAACCTGTTCACCGGGCGCAAGCTCAACGAGGGGATGGTGGATATTTAATGGCGTTCACCAACCTAAAAAACGCCGTCGAGCGCATTGCCGGGCAGTCCCCGTCGCAGACCGGCTTCGGCATCGATGGCGGCCGGGCCCAGATGTTGCTGAAGATCCCCGAGGCCTACCTGGAGCCCGCTTTGCGCGAGGCCCTCGGCTACTGCTCAATTCAAGGAATCGGCCTGCAGCGCGAACTGCCACTGGCCCACCCGCAGTTTCCATGGCTGTTTTGCGAGCGCATCAGCAACACCCAAGGCGTGAGTTTTGACAAGAAAC
>CAJAOB010000241.1 GCA_903941205.1 uncultured Burkholderiales bacterium
TGCTTGGCGTGCTCGAAATGCTCGGACGACTGCAGCAGTGCCTTCGAAGGGATGCAGCCCACGTTGGTGCAGGTGCCCCCCGGCGCCGGGCCGCCAGCGGCGTTTTTCCACTCGTCGATGCAGGCCACGTTAAAGCCGAGTTGCGCCGCGCGGATGGCCGCAATATAGCCGCCAGGGCCAGCGCCGATGACGACAACGTCAAATTTTTTGCTCATGTAAATCTCTTTAGTCAGCTAGGGATGTAGCAAGAATGCAAGGCATTTCCTGGTCTCTCCAACAATTCATCTCGAAAGTCAGGGGCAGGAAAAAATTACGCTGCACTCTCGAGCCTGTTCCGTCATTGATTCGAAAACCTGGGGTGGGCGCGAAAATACTTTCACAACCGTGCGCCGCTCCCGCAAGTCCTCAAACAGGCATCATCAAATATCAAACAACAGGCGCGCCGGGTCTTCCATCGCCTCTTTCATCGCCACCAGACCAAGGACGGCTTCGCGGCCGTCAATGATGCGGTGGTCGTAAGACATGGCAAAGTAGTTCATCGGACGCACCACGATCTGGCCGTTTTCAACGACGGCACGGTCTTTGGTCGCGTGCACGCCCAAAATGGCCGACTGCGGCGGGTTGATGATCGGCGTTGACAGCATGGAGCCGAAGGTGCCGCCATTGCTGATGGAGAACGTACCGCCAGTCATGTCTTCGATGCCCAGCTTGCCGTCGCGCGCCTTGGCGCCGAATTCGGCGATCTTTTTCTCAATATCGGCAAAGCTCATCTGGTCGGCATTACGCAAGATTGGCACTACCAGCCCGCGCGGCGAACCTACTGCGATGCCGATATCGAAGTAGCCGTGGTAGACGATGTCATTGCCGTCCACCGAAGCGTTCAATACCGGGAACTTTTTAAGCGCGTGAACGGCAGCCTTGACAAAAAAGCTCATGAAACCGAGCTTGATGCCATGCTCTTTCTCGAACTTGTCCTGAAACTTCTTGCGCATCTCCATGACCGGGGCCATGTTGATCTCATTGAAAGTAGTCAGGATCGCATTGGTCGACTGCGACTGCAGCAAACGCTCAGCCACGCGGGCGCGCAAGCGGCTCATCGGCACGCGCTGCTCAGGCCGCTGAGCCAGGCTTTGAGCCGCCGGTGCTGCCACCTGAGGCAAGGCCGTGGTCGGAGCGCCTGTTGGAATCACGGCCGCCGTTGACTTGACGCCCCCGGCCACCGCGGACAGCACATCGCCCTTGGTGACGCGGCCGTCCTTGCCTGTGCCGGCCACGGAGCCTGCGGCCAGGCTGTTGTCGGCCATCAGTTTGGCCGCCGCTGGCATGGCCACACCAGCCATGCTGGCCGACGCTGCCACAGCCGCAGGGGCGGCCTGGGCCGCAGCAACAGCAGGTGCAGCGGCGACTGGCGCAGCGGCAGCCACTTTGCCGTCGGTGTCGATTCGCGCGATCACTTGCTCGGCGACCACCATGCCGCCATCGCCCACCAGGATTTCGGACAAGACCCCGGCAGAGGCTGCGGGCACTTCGAGTACAACCTTGTCGGTCTCGATTTCGATCAGGATCTCATCCGCAGCGACCACGTCGCCCACTTTCTTTTTCCACTGCAGCATGGTGGCTTCAGCCACAGATTCGGACAGTTGCGGAACTTTGACTTCAACGATAGCCATATTTTCTTTCTTGGAACAGGTTCTGAATAAGGAGCGCGTGGCCTGGAACGGGCCGGCTTACTTGGTCAATACAAAGCCTTTGAGCTTGCCGAAGGCGCCTTCAACCAGCGCTTTTTGCTGCTCCTGATGCAGGTGCGAATAACCGACGGCCGGCGAAGCCGAAGCCGCACGGCCGGAATAGCCGAGCCGCTGACCGGTGCTCATGTTCTCGTGGATGTAGTGCTGTACAAAGAACCAGGCGCCCTGGTTTTGCGGCTCGTCCTGCGTCCATACCAGTTCGGTGGCGTTGGGGAACTTCTTCAGTTCTGCGCCGAAAGCCTTGTGAGGGAAGGGGTAGAGCTGCTCAACGCGCACGATGGCAATGTCGCTGGCGGTCAGTTCTTCGCGCTTTTTCACCAGATCGTAATAAACCTTGCCCGAGCAAACCAGAATGCGCTTGACCTTGTCAGCCTTGATCGTTTTGTTCTCGGGAATCACGGTCTGGAAGCTGCCCTTGGTGAACTCGGACACCGGCGAGGTAGCGTCCTTGTTGCGAAGCAAAGACTTGGGCGTAAAGATGATCAGCGGCTTGCGCAGATCGCGCACCATCTGGCGACGCAGGACATGGAAGATCTGGCTGGCCGTGGTCGGCTGCACGATCTGCATGTTGGTGTCGGCGGCCAGCTGCATGAAACGCTCCAGACGCGCCGAGCTGTGCTCGGGGCCCTGGCCTTCGTAGCCATGCGGCAACATCAGCGTCAGGCCATTGACACGGCCCCACTTCACTTCGCCAGAGGCAATGAACTGGTCGATCACCACTTGCGCGCCGTTGGCAAAGTCGCCGAACTGCGCTTCCCAGATCACCATGGTGTTGGGGTCGTTGGAGGCGTAGCCGTATTCGAAGCCAAGCACCGCTTCTTCAGACAGGATCGAGTCGATCACAACGCATGGCGCCTGGTTTTCAGTGACGTTTTGCAGAGCGACGTAAGTGCCGGTGTCCCATTTCTCGCGCTTCTGGTCGTGAATGACGGCGTGGCGGTGCGTGAAGGTACCGCGGCCGCAGTCTTCACCCGACAAACGCACCGGGTAGCCACTGGCCACCAGCGAGGCAAAAGCCATGTGCTCGCCCATGCCCCAGTCCACCGGGATCTCGCCACGGCCCATGGCCGCGCGATCGTCGTAGACCTTCTTCACCAACTGGTGCGGGGACACCGACTCCGGTATGGTCGAGATTTTTGCGGCCAGACGTTTCCACTCGGCCATCGGTATGGCCGTATCGCCGGCATCGGTCCATTTCTTGCCAAGGAAGGGCGCCCAGTCGACCGTGTACTTGGTCTTGAAGTTGGTCAACACCGGGTCGGCCGTGTGTTTGCCAGCGTCCAGCGCGGCACGATAAGCCTTGACCATGTCATCACCCAGGGACTCACCCAGGCCTTGCGCGGACAGTTTGTCGGCAAACAGCTTGCGGGTGCCAGGGTGAGCGGCGATTTTCTTGTACATCAGCGGCTGCGTGAGCGCCGGTGTGTCTTGCTCGTTGTGACCAAGCTTGCGGAAACACACGATGTCCAGCACCACGTCCTTGCGGAAAGTCATGCGGTATTCAAGTGCCAGTTGCGTCGCCAGCACCACGGCCTCAGGGTCGTCGCCGTTGACGTGCAGCACTGGCGCTTCGACCATCTTGACGATGTCGGTGCAGAACACACTCGAGCGCATATCGCGCGGGTCAGACGTCGTGAAACCGATCTGGTTGTTGATGATGATGTGGACCGTGCCACCCGTCGAATAGCCACGGGTCTGGGCCAGCGCGAAGGTTTCCTGGTTCACGCCTTGGCCGCCAAAGGCGGCGTCGCCGTGTACCAGCACCGGCAGCACCTGATTGCCCAGCGGGTCGGCGCGGCGGTCCATGCGGGCACGCACCGAGCCCTCAACCACGGGATTGACGATCTCGAGGTGCGAGGGATTGAACGCCAGTGACAGGTGAACCGGGCCACCCACCGTGCTCACGTCCGAGCTGAAACCCTGGTGGTATTTGACGTCGCCAGCGGGAAGTTCCTCGGGAGCGGTGTGATCAAACTCGGCAAACAAATCCGCGGGCAGCTTGCGCATGGTGTTGACAAGCACATTCAGGCGGCCGCGATGCGCCATGCCGATCACGATCTCTTGAACGCCCTTGGCACCAGCGGACTGGATCAGTTCCTCCATCGCGGCAATGAAGCTCTCGCCGCCTTCCAGTGAGAAGCGCTTTTGGCCCACATACTTGGTGTGCAAAAAGCGCTCAAGGCCCTCAGCCGCAGTCAGGCGCTCGAGGATCAGCTTCTTTTTTTCCGCCGTGAAATTGGGTTTGCTGCGAATGCTTTCGAGCTTTTGCTGCCACCAGCGTTTTTCAGCCTGGTCGGTCGCGTACATGTACTCGGCGCCCAGGGTGCTGCAATAGGTTTCGCGCAGCGCGTTGAGCAACTCGCGCAAGGACATGCTGTTCTTGCCGAAAAAGGTATTGCTGGTGTCAAAAACGGTTTCCTGGTCGGCGTCCGTGAAACCGTAAAAGGACGGATCAAGATCAGGGATCGCCGGGCGCTCTGTGCGCTTGAGCGGGTCCAGGTCGGCCCAGCGCTGGCCGACGTTGCGGTACGCGGCGATAAGTTGCTGCGCGGCGGTGCGCTTGCGGCCCATTTCGGCATCCGCGCTCGCCATGACGACCCTGGTGCCGCCGGCCTTGGCGCGCTCGGCAAAGGCGTTGATGACGGGTTGATGCGGGACGTCTTTGGCGTTGGAGCCATCGGTTGCCGGAACGTGTTGAAGCGCGTCGAAATACTCGCGCCAGGTGTCTGGCACGCTGCCGGGGTTGGCCAGGTAGTTTTCGTAAAGCTCTTCGACGTAGGGCGCGTTGCCGCCGAAGAGATAGGTATTGCCTTGATAGGCGGTGTACACCGATGCAGGTGGCTGCGCGTTGGAACTCATATCCGCTGACCTCCGTTTCCCTTGAGGAAACATTAGCTGGTTAAAGCTGGTTGATTAACCTTCCGCAGCACGGCTGAACCGATTAGCGGATGCGACTGTGGCAGGAAGGGCCTTCAGAACAACCAACATTGTGCCATTGAACGTTTACGCGGAATTGACGCCTCTGGCGCGAACGCGCTGGCTCACCGGCAAAAATCGGCTAAATGTCCGGATACCGTTTCGGGCAGAGGTTTGTGAAGTGACGTCGGCTCATGCGGGCATCCGCATACGCGACGAAAGCGTGCGCCGCGACGAAAAAAAGCTTATGCCGTGACGGGAGAGGCCACCATTTCGTCATCTCACATGGCGATCTGAAGGCAGACTGAGCGGCACAAGTTGGCGACCCGCTCGTCAATGATGCGGTAATAAATTTGTACGCCCTCGCGCCGCTTTCCAAGAACGCCTGCTTGGTACAGGGTGCTCAAATGCTGCGACATGTTCGGCTGAGTGGTGTCGATTTCAGTGAGCAACTCGGTCACATTTTTTTCCGCGCGACACAAACTGCTGATGATCTTGAGCCGCATGGGAGCGGACATCACGCGAAAAACCTCCGCCGCCAATTCGAACACCTCATCGGTTTCTACCGCTTTTGCCGGGTTTTTCTGAAGAGAACGTTTGACCATATGTAATCAATTCCGCAGTCAGCACAGACATAGGGTGTGCCGTCCCTGACTCGACTATAGCGACCCGGCACGCCAATGTCAGCACAGACCGGGCTCACCCCAAGTACCCTGGGTTCGGAGCGACCCCGCTCAATACAGGGGAATTCAGGCGGCGCGGCGCAACCTTGCCGCCCGAGGCCTTCAGCCAAGTTTCCACTACCTCCCAAACCTGCTTGTTCCCCTGATTGCGCGCCTCTTGCCCCACCGGCGCCCAGCCCGCGACCTTGTACTTCTTGCCCGCTTCAATCGGCTTGCCATTGAGTTGCATATTGCCGATGCGCTGACCCATGCTGGCTGCCGGATTGCAGCTGTATTGAAGGCCGCCCACCCGGACCATGTCGCCGCCCTGCTGGTAGTAGGGATCGGGATTGAACAAATTGTCAGCCACGTCTTCGAGCACGGTCTTGATGGTCTCACCGGTCATGTCGGTCACGGTGGCATATGAATAAGTGGTGGCCGTCATGTCCATCAGCCATTCGCGGGTGATGGCCTGACCAGGCAAAAGCGTGGTGCCCCAGCGAAAGCCAGGAGAAAACGCGATTTCAGCGCCCTGCACGTCCATCAATGCATCAACCAGCAACTGGTCACCCGTGCCGTTGAAATTGCCTCGTCGGTAGAGCGTGCCCTCTGTCACGGCCAGCTTTTCTGCCAGCCTGGTTTCGTAAGGCGCGCGCACCTTGGTGATGAGCGCA
This sequence comes from uncultured Burkholderiales bacterium, assembly GCA_903941205.1. Classification (GTDB taxonomy): domain Bacteria; phylum Pseudomonadota; class Gammaproteobacteria; order Burkholderiales; family Burkholderiaceae_C; genus Polaromonas. Next base: position 6,001 of record CAJAOB010000241.1, read on the forward strand.
TCCATTTCCTTGTCGGCCGGCAACATGTTGGAGAACACGGGCAGCAACTTGTAGCGAAAGTCCAGCACTTTCTTGTCCTTGACTTGCAGGTCGAGGACTCCCAGAAACTTGCCGTTCGAGCCGGCGTTGGTGACGATCGTCTTGCCGCCCTTGTTGCTGACGATGCTGGCCACCGGCATGCCGTCATGGGTGTGACCGCCCAAAATGGCGTCAATACCGCTGACGCGCGTGGCCATCTTCAGATCGACGTCCATGCCGTTATGGCTGAGGACGACCACGACCTGCGCACCCTTGGCGCGGCACTCGTCGACCATCGTTTGCATGTTCTCGTCCTGAATGCCAAAGGCCCAGTCCGCCACCATGTAACGGGGGTTGGCAATCGGCGTGTAAGGAAAAGCCTGACCAATGATGGCGCAGGACACGCCATTGATCTCACGCAGAACGTAGGGCTTGAACACCGGATCTCCAAAGTCCTGCGTCTTGACGTTTTGCGCCACGAAGTCGACTTTGCCAGCAAAGTCTTTGTCGATGATTTCCTTGACGCGCTCCATGCCCAGAGTGAACTCCCAATGCCCGGTCATGATGTCCACACCCAGCAATTTGGCCGCGTCGACCATGTCCTGCCCGTTGGTCCACAAACTGGTTCCCGAGCCCTGCCAGGTGTCGCCGCCATCCAGCAACAAAGCGCCCGGGCGGCTGGCCTTCATGCGTTTGACCAGTGTGGCCAGGTGCGCAAAGCCGCCGACCTTGCCATAACGCCTGGCGGCAGTCTCGTAGTTGAGCGAGGAAAGCGCGTGGGCTTCGGCAGAGCCCGGACGCACGCCGGTCGCCTTCAGCAGGTACTCGCCCACGAGGTGAGGCAACTGGCCCTTCATGGTGCCCACGCCAATATTGACGCTGGGCTCACGAAAGTAGATCGGCTTGAGTTGCGCATGACAGTCGGTCATGTGCAGGAAAGACACCTGGCCGAACTTCGCAAGATCGTAGAGGCCGCCCGCGGCGGTGGCTGCGTCGGCCTGAGCATAAGACCCAAGACCCATGCCGGCGGCGGCCCCCGCGCCAAGAACCTGAATAAAGTCGCGCTTGCTTAAATTCATGAATTAGCAATCACTGAAGTTAGGAGTTGGAAAAAACCCGGACGCACCCGGGTTCCACAGGACCGCCAACTCGGCTAGCGGTTGACGGGCGATTTCGGATCGAGCAGGAGCCCGACCACATGACGCACCTGCGCTTCGCTCAAGATGCCTGAATGACCCGCACGCGGCATGTTGGAGCACGCGTTGTAAGCCTTGGAGTTCCAGATCTTGCCCCAGGTGTACTCGACAACCGGCTTGGCCGCGGCGCTGTCCGGGTCGGTCACCCCACGCAATTTGCCGTAGTTGTACAAGCTCGGACCGATGGTGCCAAAAGAGATTTCTTCTTTGCTGATCTGGTGGCAGTTGTAGCAGTTGCCGCCGTTAGGCGTCGTGGCATCATCGGTCCAGGTCAGGCCGCGTCCGCTTTGGGCGATTTTTTCGCCCTCTTTCCAGTCACCGATGAACTTGCCATCACTGGGCCACTTGACGGCTTTGAGATTGGCCGCTTCCAGTGCGCGCGCCAGCGTGTCGTCGATCGGCTTGCCCGCCGCGTCAGCGGCGCTACAGGCTAGGTTGACTTCGTCGGTATCAAGCACTGCCGCTTTGACAATGCCCTGATCGCGGAACGAAGCCTTGACGATGCTGTTGGTGAGCTTGTCAAGTTCAGCCGAGCCGGGCGAGATCGCGCAGCCAGCCACCGCCACAGCAACGGCCAATAAAGAAAAAGTGATTTTTAGTTTATGCGTCATGTCGTGCTCCGCGCTTAGCGTTTAAGGGCCGGTGCGACCGAGGCGGCGCCCTTGGCGTTCACCCCCAGGTAAACACCCAGAGCCACCGTGGCGTCACTGCCAAAGCCGGGGAATGGAAAGCGCTGCTGGCGGTAGCAGTCGTTGAGTCGTTGCTGCATGCCCCACATCTGGCCGTTGGAAACCCGGTAAGCCGGCCAGGCAGCAAAACCGATCCCGTCGCCCGGGTTTTTGGTGAGATTGGGCAAGTCTTGCAGGCGAATGCGTTTGCCCTCTTCCCCGTGGCACGAAGCACAGGCGAAGTCATGCGCGCCAGCGCGCTGAAAGAACAGCCGCTTGCCGACCTCGTAAAACACTTTTTCCTGCACATGGTTTTGGGGCAGGTTGAACTTCTGACCCTTGGACTCGGCGGCGATCCACGTGGCCAGCGCGGTCACATTGTTCTGCTCACCGCGTCCGAAACCTGTCTTGGCGATCTCGGCGGCGTTGAAACCTTGAAGCTTTTCCATGCAGGTCAGCAAACGCGACTCCAGGTCTTGCACCCGCTGGGTGTCAGCAAAATAGCGCGGAAGCTCGACAAAAACCCCCTTGACCACGCCAGCGCCCTTGCCCAGATCACACTGCTCAAGCGATGCTTTCAGCGGCCCGCGTTTGGTTTTCCAGAGGTCTTCTCCCTTGGCTTCGAAGAGTTCGGCCGGGTTGCCATCGGCCATCATGGCGCGGTACTCCTCAATGGACTGGACCGCCGATTTTTGCGCCCAGCTGCCTGAAGCGAATAGGCCCGTCAGAGCGAGCGCTGCAGCGCTCAGCGAAACTGATTTGGAAAACTTCATGGACACCCCGTGAACTCGTGTGGTGAATAAAAAAGAGGCAAGTGGCGCAGGCTCAGGACACGGTGGCTTCGTCAGTGCGCGTCTCGCCGCGGTTGTCTTTCCAGTTCACGCTGATCTTGTCGCCAGCCTTGGCGCCCTTGACCACAAATTGCAGGAACGGATTTTTAGCCACAGCGGGGCCCCATTCGGCGCTGAAGACCGGTTTGCCGTTATGGCTGGCGCTCACGTCCTGGATGAACCAGGCGGGAATGACCTTGCCGGCCGGGTCTTTGCGTTGGCCGCTTTCCATCTCGTGAGCCATCAGTACGCGAACAGTGGCCTTGCCACCTGCTGCCTGGGCGCGAATGCGCATCGGATCTGCCATGTTGTAACTCCTCGATATGTGTTGAATAAATGGGAAAGAAGGACGGTTTTAGCCGCCGCAACCACCCAGAGTGACCTTGACTTCTTTTTTCGCAAACAAGACCTTGCCGTCGGCCATGATCGCCACAGCGAAAACGTCAGAGGACTGACCCATCTTGGCCCGGGTTGAAAAAGCCGCATCGACGCTGTCGGTGACATCAAACATGGCGACCAAAGCGGCAGGGTTCTTCTCGACGAGCAAGAGCAGTCGTTTGACGCCCGGCAGCGCGGTGCTCACGCCCAGCGGCACCACGGCGCCGTTTTCGGCGATGTCGGGCGCGGTGATGGTCACGTCCTTGCTTTCAGTCAGCCCACCGCCGCCGTAAGCCTTGATGGCGTCCTGCACGGTCTTGGCGTCAAAAGCGTTCTTGTTGAAGGCCAGGGCGAGTTGCGGGAACAGGCCCGTGCCAGCCAGAAGGCCTGCAACGACGGCGGTTTGCTTGAGTGCTTGTCTGCGTGATGACATTCGTTTCTCCTGATTTAAATGAATACTAGATTATTTCGCAGGCAGTCTGCGCTGTGAATTCCCTGATACCACCCCTGCCCTTGGTCGCCAGGTAGTCTGCGGCGGCCTCGTTTCCGGACACCTTTGCCTTATTTCCCGGCACCAGCAGCCAGCCAGGCAGCGATCACCTTGGCATCAGCCTCCGGGAGATTTTGGGCCGGCATCGGTATAGCCCCCCAAATGCCAGAGCCGCCAGCCTTGATTTTTCCCACCAAATAGTCGGCTTTGCCTGCATGCTTTTTGGCAATATCCGTAAAGCTCGGCCCGAGTAACTTTTTATCCAATGCATGGCAAGCCGTGCAATTGTGCTTCTGAGCCAAAGCCAGCGCAGCGGGAACCGCTGGCGCAGCGGGCTTGGCCACAGCAACTGGAGGAGGGGAAATTGTAGCGACCGGTGCCCCCGGCGCGAGCGCTGGGCGCGAGGTATCGGCGCCGTGCTGCGCCCCGACTGCCCGGTTTTGTTCAGCCAGGTTGCCGTGTGCGTTGCGCGCAAAATCCGGCAGCAATGAAGCCACGCTCGGCTCGGTGGCGCAGTCCTTCATGCAGGCTGTGTTGCGCACATCGGGGCGCCGCACGCCCTTGAATTCATTGCCGGGCCACATGGCGTGCGCGGTGGTCATGCCCAGACGGTTGGGCATTCGGGCCTGCACCTCGGCGATGTTCTTGTCCGACAAGGTGTAGTCATCGGGCAGCACGCCGCCGAGGTTGAGCAAGAAGGCCGTGACTGCATAGACCTCCTCGGTGGTCAGGGACTTGGGCTGATTCCAGGGCATGGCCCGATTGATGTAGTCCCACAGCGTCGAGACGGTGGCCAGCTTCATCAGGGTGGTGCGTCCGGTGGTCGGGTCCTGCAGCTTGGCGACCCGGCCGCGCTTGACGTCCTCGACCGTGGTGCCGCCGATCAGCGGCGAGAAAACTTCGTTGGACTCACCGAAAATACCGTGGCAACTGGCGCATTTGGACTCCCACACGTCCTGCCCCTTGGCCACCGAACCGGCGCCGGCGGGCAGGCCCTTGAAGTCGGGCCGCACGTCGATATCCCAGGCTTGCACTTCTTTGGGAGTGGCCAGTCGGCCGATGCCCGGGTAGACGGCTTGTGTCTGCGCCGAGGCGGCAACGCTGCCAGCCAGCAGGGCGCAAGCCCAAAGCAATTCACGACAGCTGAACATTTTGGACCTCGCCGTTTTCCTGCACCAACCACGATTGGATGGCATTGTTGTGATAAATCGAGCGGGTGCCGCGCACAGCGCGCAACTGCTTGTAGGTCGGCTGCACGTAGCCGGTTTCGTCGGTGGCGCGGCTCTGGATGATGGCCGGCTTGCCGTCCCACACCCAGTCCAGGTTAAAGCGACTCAAGGCCTTGGACAGCACGGGGGCTTCGAGCCTGGCCTGCCGCCAGTTGCGGCCACCATCGACCGACACGTCGACCCTGCGGACCTTGCCCCGACCCGACCAGGCCAGGCCGGTGATGTTGTAAAAACCCTTGTCCAGCAAGACCTGACCGCCCGATGGCGTGGTCACCACGCTCTTGCATTCCTGCAGGCTGGCGTACTGGCGCTGCGTGCCGTCGGGCATCAGGTCCAGGTAGTGAATCGCCTCGTCCTTGGTCGCATAAGGCTGGTCGCCGAGCTCGACGCGGCGCAGGTATTTGATCCAGCTCACGCCCTGAACGCCGGGCACAACCAGGCGCAGCGGATAACCATTTTCCGGCCGCAGCATCTCGCCGTTCTGGCCGTAGGCCACCAGCACTTCGCCCGAGAGAATCAGGCTCATGGGAATGGTCCGGGTCATTGAAGATCCGTCGCCGCCTTCGGCCAGCACAAACTTGCCTTTTTTCAGATCAGCGCCGGCCAGTTCTAGCAAGGTGATGAGTGGTACGCCCGTGAACTCGCTACAAGAGATCATGCCGTGCGTGTACTGGCAAGTGGGGACAGCCACATTGCCCCACTCAGCAGCAGTGTTGGCGCCGCACTCGATCACGTGAAAGCGGGAGACCGAGGGCAGACGCATGATCTCGTCCATGGTGAACACCTGCGGCCGGCTGACCAGACCGTTGACCATGAAGCGGTGCTTGGACGGATCGATGTCCCACCAGCCCTGGTGATGACGCTCAAAGTGCAGGCCGCTGGGCGTGATGATGCCGAACAGCGACTGCAGGGGTGCGAACGACACCGAGGCCTGCGCCGTTTGTGTCAGTCCCGGGCTTTGGCGGCGTTGCACATTGGTTTCGTATTTGGACGGCTTGCCATAGCCGTCGGTCACGACGCCCTGCCCCAAGCCCGTGCTGTGCGCGGGCAGGTTCAAGATATTCGGATCACCGCCTTCAGTGGGCACCGGGTTACCCTGGGCCAGCGCCACCGGCGCCGCCATGCCGGCAGCGGCCGCAGCGAAGGCCCTGCGGATGAAATCGCGCCGGCCGCCTTTGGCCTCGGCCACCACAGTACTGATGGCATCACGACTTAGAAAATTCTCGGGGGCCTTGCGGATGCGGCCCGAACCCATGCTTTCTTGATTCACTACAGCTCCTTGCCCAAACCAATGTGCCGCATCATTCGCTCAGGACTGCGAACTCATTAGTTTTGAATATTCGAATTCACTAATATATTGAAATTTTCCTGGGAGAGCACTAGGGATTACACCTAGCCTAGCACCTCACTTGGAACGCGCCCGGCAGGCTCACTTAAAACGGTAGTGGTCCCGATTCAGGACAGCGCTGATGGCAGTCACCTCCTCGGGAAACAGCGTCAGGTTCAGCTCCAGATTGCACTGCTCGACCATGCCGCGCAGCAAGCCAGGCGAATTGATGCGGCCCGCAGGCTTGTAGATGGCGGAGCCATCGCCACCCACACGGCGCTGATGGCAGGCCACGCACTGCGAGTCGGCAATGAGTTTGGCGCCCAGCTGAAGGTCGGCGCCCTCAAAAATCGCGGGCACCTGGGCCGATGCCAGCTGGCTGGCAAGGCCAAGCAGGGTCAGCGCCAGGGCGGACGCACTTGCCAAGGCTCTCGCCCGTTGGGTCAGCAACCGGGTCATTTGCTCTGGCGCTCCATCAGCAAGTAAGTGTTGTAAGCATTCATTCGGTTAACGGCCCGAAACAAGGGCAAGTGCTCAAAGCGGCTCCAGTCGGCGGCATCGTACGCAGATTCAAAAGGCTCCATGTTAAGGGCCGCCTCGCCCATGGCGCTGCGCAGGTACAGCAGGTAGTCGCGCGTCAGCGCCATGTCTTGCGCTGCTTGCGCAGACAAGGGGCCATGACCCGGCACGATGACGGCCGTATCAAAGGCCAGCAAGGTGTCGAGCGCCGAAATCCAATGACCGCTGTCGGCCTGACCGACAAAGGGAATGCGGCTGCGAAACACCAGATCCCCCGCGAACAGCACTTTTTCGCTCGGCAGGTATATCACCAGATCTTCTGGCGAGTGCGAAGGCCCCACCGGCTGCAAGACAAAACGCACGCCACCAACCAACAACTCGGCGGGTCCGTCCAGCCACTGGTCGGCGGGCACCAGACGGGTGTCTTCGTCTATCCAGGGAGCCAGTTCCTGTCGCGAGCTTTGCAGACGCAAGCGCGCCGTGTCTGAGCTGAGGTACTCGCGCGCAGCGCCATGCGCCACGATGCGCGCGCCTTGCGCCTTGAAGGTTTGCAGGCCGTAAATATGGTCGGCATGGTAGTGAGTGACGATGACATGGGTCACCGGCAGCGGTGTCACCTTGCGGATCTCCGCCAGCAGCCGCTCGGCCAGCGCGGGCGAACCGAGCGCATCAATCACCACGACGCCTTGCGGCGTGACCACAAAGCCGGCGTTGGAGATGAAGTTCTGGTTGGCGCTCGAGCCCATGGCCGACAGGCCTTCGACATACCAGGCCGAGGCGGAAACCCGCTGCGGCGTCAGGTCCGCACTGGCACCGGTCTGCGCATGGGCGGGCGTCGCGGCAATTAGCCAGCTCGCCATCAGGATCAGAAGCACGGAAATGGCGGCGACTGGCGAAAAGCGATATCCAGATAAAACCATGGCTTGCACTTTACGCCGTCACAGGCCTGTCCGACAACCGGGCGCAATCAGCTGCTCATGCGGTCCTTGATTTGCTGCAGCGCGGCCGGGTCGTCCATGGTCGTCAGGTCGCCGGCATCGCGGCCTTCGCAGACGGCCTGGATGGCGCGGCGCAGCAGTTTGCCGCTGCGCGTCTTGGGCAAGGCAGTGACAAAGCGCACACGCGCCGGACGCGCCACGGCGCCCAGGTCGCCATCGACGCGCTTCATGATTTCGCCTTCAAGCTTGAGCGCGGCAGCCGGGTCACTGACGGCGCTGGCGTCCTTGACCACGGCAAAAGCCATGGCCACCTGGCCCTTGAGCTTGTCGGCCACGCCGACCACGGCCACCTCGGCCACCAGGGGGTGGCCGGAAATGCTTTCCTCGATCTCGCGGGTGCCCA
>CAJAOB010000242.1 GCA_903941205.1 uncultured Burkholderiales bacterium
CGTTGGACATCATCCCCTCAGCCTCCGTTTGGTGGTTACGGACCAAGTTTTGTTGACCCGCGTACAGGAGAAATTTTAGGTGCTGATGTTGCCCTCCCCCACCAACTTGTAGAGTGACTCTTATTTGCCCACAGACTTTGGATTGTGTCCCTCCCGATCCCTGATTACCGTACGGAAAAAATTCAACCAACGCCCGAGAAAGGCCCCGGTGTGATCAATATTTACAAATGCATCACTGTTGCTGAAAAGTGCATCCTCGTTCTTATTGCCCTTTTCACGGTTTACAGCGTCGGGGCGGAGATGTACACGGTAGTTCTCACCGGCAAGATCACCCTGACGGATCTCTTGTTGATGTTCATCTACGCCGAGGTTCTTGGCATGGTGGCCGCCTTCTACAAGTACAGCAAGATTCCGATTACCATCCCCATATTCATTGCCATAACAGCTCTTTGCCGGCTCATCATCCTGCAAGGCAAGGGAATCAGCACAATTGACCTCATTTACGAGAGCGGCGCGGTTCTCCTGCTTGCCGTTTCTGCGTTGGTCATGAAGTGGGACTTGAAAAATCTCAGACAGAAAGACGACCAGGATACCGGCCCCTAGGTATTCTTTCGCAGTCACATCAACCCTATCCATCAACCAGGAAAACCCGTATGACGTCGGTTAAGCAATGCATTGAACAAAAAAACGGTCAGATTTTTTCTGTTCGCTCTTCTGACTCCACGGAGGCTGCGCTGAGGCTCATGCGCGATAACCGCGTCCGCGCTATTCTTGTTATTGACGATGGTAGTTTGGTCGGCATCGTCTCCCAGGGGGATTGCGCCATCAAGGTTCTGCTGGCCAATCATGACCCTAAGACTACGGTCATATCAAGCATCATGACTGCCAACCCGCTTACCGTGACAGCATCCAACACCATGGAGGAATGCATGGCGATCATGGTTCACAAACATATCCGACACCTTCCGGTAGTGGACCAAAAGAAGGTGATAGGCGTGGTTTCAATCGGTGACATCGTTAAAAATATCATTGAGCTGCAGGGCAATCAAATCAAGTTCCTTGAAACCTATATCAAAGGACATGGAGGCTGAGGGCCGGATGACGTTGGCCGCTGGGCAGGCGTCTGAACTGATCATTTCTCGCGGGCAATACAGCCCCGAGCCTCACAGCAAAGGCCGCAACTCACGAGCGGCATCAAGCAGCAGCGGCAACAAAGCCAGGGGCTTGGAGCCCGCCTGGAACGAACTGACGACATTGAGTGCCGCAACGGTCTGGCCTTGCATGTCGCGAAGCGGCACAGCGAGCGCGTGAACGCCGATTTCGTGCTCCTGACTGGCCAGGCAGTAGTCATCCGTGCGCACCTTTTCGATCAATGCCTTGAACCGGGGAACATCCGTGGTGGTATGCAAGGTCAGCCGGGCCAGTCCGCTGGCGGCCTTGATTTTGAGCCAGCTATTGAACTCCCCCTTGGCTTTGGCAGCCAGCAAGACGCGGCCGGTCGACGTGGCATGCGCCGGTAGTCGCGCGCCCAGATGCAAGCCATAAGCCAACACCCGCACGGGCACAGCCTGGGACTCCGGACTTTTCCACTCGAGGCCACTGCGCCCGATGATCACGACCTCGTCGCCGTCGAGAACAGCCACCGAAAAAGCCGCTTGCGCTTGCGCCGCCAGCCGGTTCAAGCTGGGCTGAACCGCCCGCGGCAAGCGCGCGCTGGCCAGGTAGCTGCCTGAAAAACGAAGGACCTTGGCAGCCAGCCAAAAATAGCGGCCATCGGTTTCCAGATAACCCAAGTGCGTCAAGGTGAGCAAATGCCGACGGGCGGCTGCCCGGGTAATGCCGGCACGCTCGGCTGCCAGCGTGGCATTGAGTCGCTGGCGCTGGGTGTCAAAAGCCTCGAGCACCGCCATGCCTTTGGCCATGCCTTCAATCAAGTCGGCCTTGGCGATAGGGAAAGCACCGGGCAACAACTCGGGGGCTGGGCGCGAAGCTCTGGGCGGCGTGGAAGCAAGCATTGCGCGATCATCGCACAGCCGCACCGGTCAACGCGCGAACTTGGCGCCGGATATGCCGCTCAAGGCCCGGTCAACTTACGCTCGCGGCAAAGCTTTAAAACCCGAGCACCGCGCCGCAGCCCAGGGCTCCGCGCTCGTTTGATTTACCGAGACAAAAAATGCAGCTAAAAAGACAAATTCAGCGGGTTCAGGTCGCCATCATCGGGGGCGGGCCCGCCGGGCATCTGCTCGGCCAATTGCTTTACAAAGCCGGCATTGACGCCGTCATCATCGAGCGCCAGAGCGCCGACCATGTCTTGGGTCGCATCCGCGCGGGCGTGCTTGAACAGGTCAGCATGGACTTGCTCGACGAGGCGGGTGTGGGCCAGCGGATGCACGAGCAAGGCTTGGTGCATGGCGGCTTTGACATGCTGTTCAAGGGGGAGCGCCACCGCATCAACATGCATGAGCTCACAGGCGGCAAGAACGTGATGGTTTATGGACAAACCGAAGTCACTCGCGACCTGATGGATGCGCGCCGTGCCGCCGGCTTGACGACGATCTACAACGCCGAGCAGGTCAGCGTGCACGACTTCGACACCGACCGGCCGCGTGTGCGCTATGAAAAAAGCGGGCCTGACGGCCCAGAGCAGCATGAAATCGTTTGTGATTTCATCGCCGGTTGCGACGGCTTTCATGGCGTTTGCCGGGCCAGCGCGCCGCGCAGCGCGCTGCGTGAATATGAAAAGATTTACCCCTTCGGCTGGCTGGGCGTGCTGGCCGATACGCCGCCCGTCCACCACGAACTGATTTACGTCAACAGCCCGCGGGGCTTTGCGCTGTGTTCGCAGCGCAGTCACACACGCAGCCGTTATTACCTGCAAGTTCCCCTCACGGACAAGGTCGAGGACTGGTCCGACGAGGCCTTTTGGGACGAACTGCGCCTGCGGCTTGACCCGGCGGCACGTGCGCAACTGGTCACCGGTCCGTCGATTGAAAAAAGCATCGCGCCGCTGCGCAGTTTTGTGACCGAGCCAATGCGTTTTGGCCGCATGTTCCTGGCCGGCGATGCAGCGCACATCGTGCCGCCTACGGGCGCCAAAGGCCTGAATCTGGCGGCTACGGACGTCAAATACCTCTCCAGCGCTTTGATCGAGTTTTACCGTGACAAGACCGACGCCGGCATCGACAGCTACTCCGAACGCTGCCTGCGCCGGGTCTGGCGCGCCGAACGGTTTTCCTGGTGGTTCACCAGCCTCATGCACCGCTTCCCGGAGAACGGCGAGATCGGCCAGAAATTGCAGGAAGCCGAGCTCGACTACATCGTCCACTCCCAAGCCGGCTCGCTCTCGGTGGCGGAAAACTATGTCGGGCTGCCTCTGAACTTCGGTGAATAGCCCGGGGTCACTGCTCAGATTGCTCGGGCGCAGACAGGCTTGCGGTAAATTGAGGGCATGACCTCCAACGCCCGCATCGCTGTAATTCCGAAAATCCTCAAAGGCGTGCGCCTGCTCAGCCTGGCCTTGAACCTGCCCGGCCCGGCCGCGCTGATGCGCTGCCAGCAGATGGGCGCGCGCTGTCGCAAGCTCGAGCCGCCATCCGGCGATCCGATGCGGCACTACAGCCCAGGCGCCTACGCGCAGCTGCATGAGGGCGTGAGCGTTCTCGCAGCCGATCTCAAAAGCGAAGCTGGTCAAAAAACCCTGCACAAGGAACTCGCCAAAGCCGATGTGCTGATCACCTCGTTTCGCCCCTCGGCGATTGAAAAGCTCGGGCTTGGCTGGAAAAGTCTGCACCGTCTTTATCCGGCCCTGTCGCAGATCGTCATTGTTGGCAGCCCGGGCGCACGCGCCGAGGAGCCGGGCCACGACCTGACCTATCTGGCGGAAAACAATCTGGTGGCGGGGCTTGAACTGCCCGCCACGCTGTTTGCCGACATGGGCGGCTCCTTGATGGCCAGCGAAGCGGTGCTGCAAGCCACGCTGCAAAAACGCGCCACCGGCAAAGGAATCCGCATCGAGGTGGCGCTGTCGGATGCAGCCGGCTACCTGGCGCTACCCCGCCAATGGGGCCTCACGCAGCCAACTGGTTTCGTGGGCGGCGCACATGCCGGCTATGGTGTTTATGCCTGCAAGGACGGCCGGGTGGCGGTGGCGGCGCTGGAGCCGCATTTCGCGGCGGCGCTGTGTCTGGCCGCCGGCTTGCCCACGTCCGATGTGGCCAGCCTGCAAAGCAGCGCAGCGCATGCGGCGATGGCGGCCTTTTTCAAGCAGCGCACGCGCAAGGAGCTTGATGCGCTTGGCGCAGATCGGGATATTCCGCTGCACACCCTGGCTTGAAAGTGCGAGCCGGGCGGCGCCGCTTTCCTACAGCTGCCCGGTAAACATCAGCTGGTCATTTGCCAGGGCCTGCTTGAACCCACAACAGCCAGCCGACTCAATCAGCGTCGCTTGGAGGCCTTGGGGCCGGCAGGCTTGGCCGGGCCGGCGCCTTGGGCCAGTGGCGGCAAGCCTGTGTGACGCGTCAGCAGGCGGCCCTTGACGGGCGCCGCCGCCTTGACCGGCGCTGCGGTCGAATTCTTGCGGCGCGCGCTCTGGTAACCACCGTCCGTCAGGGGCTGAAAGGTCGGGATCAGGTGGTGCTTGCCATTGCCAATCAGGTCGGTCCGGCCCATGGTTTTCAGCGCCTCTCGCAGCAGCGGCCAGTTGTTGGCATCGTGGTAGCGCAAGAAAGCCTTGTGCAGACGCCGGCGCTTGTCGCCGCGCACGATGTCCACCGTCTCGCTGTCGCGCGTGATCTTACGCAGCGGGTTACGGCTGGTGTGGTACATGGTGGTGGCCGTGGCCATCGGTGAGGGGTAAAAGGTCTGCACCTGGTCGGCCCGAAAACCGCTTTTCTTGAGCCAGATGGCCAGGTTCATCATGTCTTCGTCGCTGGTGCCGGGGTGAGCGGCGATGAAGTAGGGAATCAAAAACTGTTTTTTGCCCGCTTCAAGCGAGTATTTCTCGAACAGCTGCTTGAACTTGTCGTAGCTGCCGATACCGGGCTTCATCATCTTGGTCAGCGGCCCTTGCTCGGTGTGCTCGGGCGCGATCTTGAGGTAGCCGCCCACATGGTGCGACACCAGTTCCTTGACGTACTCGGGGCTCTCGACGGCCAGGTCGTAGCGCACGCCTGAGCTGATGAGAATTTTCTTGATGCCCTTGAGCGCACGCGCGCGGCGGTACATCTTGATCAGCGGCGCGTGGTCGGTGTTCAGGTTCGGGCAGATGCCGGGGTAAACACAAGAGGGCTTGCGGCAGGCCGCCTCGATCTCGGCCGACTTGCAGCCAATGCGGTACATGTTGGCGGTCGGCCCGCCCAGGTCGGAAATGGCGCCGGTGAAGCCCTTGACCGTGTCACGGATCGCCTCGATCTCGCGGATCACCGAGTCTTCAGAACGGCTCTGGATGATGCGGCCTTCGTGCTCTGTGATCGAGCAGAAAGTGCAGCCGCCAAAGCAGCCCCGCATGATGTTCACGCTGAAACGGATCATTTCCCAAGCCGGGATCTTGGTTGCGTGATCGTGGCTACCGTTCTCGTCGGCGTACATGGGATGCGGCGAGCGCGCGTAAGGCAAGTCAAACACGTAGTCCATCTCGGCCGTGGTCAGCGGGATCGGTGGCGGGTTGATCCAGACGTCGCGCGCCGTGGCGCCTTCACCGTGCGCCTGCACCAGCGCGCGAGCGTTGCCGGGGTTGGTTTCCAGGTGCAGCACGCGGTTGGCGTGGGCGTAAAGCACGGCGTCGCTTTTGACCTGCTCGTAAGAAGGCAGGCGGATCACCGAACGGTCACGCGGCGGTACCTTGATCTTGCCCTGCATCGACGGCAGGCTGGGGTTTTGCACGAAGGTCAACGGCTTGATGGCCGGATTGGCTTGCGCTGCCCTGGCTCCGCCTTGCGCCTTGATCACCGCGGAGCCCGCGGCTTCGGCCTTGAGCGCCACCTCGGCGGCTTCGTCTTCGCGAGCACAAGTGGCGCCCTGATCCTTGGCCTGCTCCGAGATCATCAGATACGGATTGACATGCGCCTCGACGCGACCGGGCGCGTCAACACTGGTCGAATCAATCTCGAACCAACCCTGGGCAGATTCGTCACCGCTGCGGCGAATAAAGGCAGTGCCGCGTACGTCCGTGATGGCAGCGACCGGTTCACGCGCGGCCAGGCGGTGCGCAATTTCCACGATGGCACGTTCGGCGTTGCCGTAAAGCAGCAAATCGCACTTGGCATCCACCACGACGCTGCGGCGCACCTTGTCGGACCAGTAGTCGTAATGGGCAATGCGGCGCAAGGAGCCTTCAATGCCACCAAGAATGATAGGCACGTCTTTGTAGGCCTCGCGGCAGCGCTGCGAATACACGATGGCGGCGCGGTCAGGCCGTTTGCCGCCCACGTCGCCCGCCGTGTAAGCGTCATCACTGCGAATTTTGCGGTCCGCCGTGTAGCGGTTGATCATGGAATCCATGTTCCCGGCGGTCACACCAAAGAACAGGTTGGGCTTGCCCAGCAGCTTGAACGGATCAGCCGTCTGCCAGTCAGGCTGGGCAATGATGCCGACCCGAAAACCCTGCCCTTCGAGCATGCGGCCAATGACGGCCATGCCAAAGCTCGGATGGTCGACATAAGCGTCACCGGTGACGATGATGATGTCGCAGCTGTCCCAGCCAAGCGCCTGCATTTCCTCGCGGCTGGTCGGCAAGAACCGGGCCGTACCGAAACGCGCCGCCCAGTACTTGCGGTAACTGGTCAAGGGCTTGGCGCTTCGCGCAAAAAATGAGACGTCTAAAGGGGCATTCATGGCAAATGAGGGGTAACCAGCCATTGTAGGGTTTTCACCTTCCAGGTAACCGTCAAAGAAATTGACCCCCTTGCAGCGCAGGGGGCGGGCCCACGCGCCTTGCGTTGCGCTCCCTCCTACCTGCATGCGGCTGGCGGCACCAGCACCAGCACCAGCACCAGCACCAAAACCCGGTATTGCGCTCTTTGGCGCATGGCTGCGCTAGAGAACGCTGCGCTTTAACGCATCGGCGAAGGCAGCGCCGGAACTGGCGTCATCTGCCCCCGAATCTCTCCGCCCGGATGGGCTGCCGTGTGGATACTGGCGTACCAGCGGCCGGCCAGCAAATCGGCGACCTGCGCGGCCGTGAGTGTGGCCGAGCCTTCCATCGAACTGTTCATGGGACCCTGGAATGGCAGGACGACGCCAGCGTTGGCACCCGCGGGCGCCGGCCCATGAAAATGTCCGGCCGTGACCCTGCTGCCCAGGTTTGAATACGATAACTTCCAGCGCAACAAATTACTGTCCTTGTTAAGTACCGCGTCGACCTGCCCGCCACCCGGAGAAGCCACGGGCGGCACCTCGTTGGCGCCGCGAAGCTGGGTTGTGAAAGCGACCAGATGACTTTGATCTGTGCCGAGCCGCAGGCCGCCACAAGCGGATACCAGGACAGACGTCAGCACGGCCACAACGACCGGGCGAAATTTCAGACTCATCACGGTTGATCTCCTTCAAGCCTGTGCCTGCACAAAAACGAGGATAGTTAAAAGCAAGGCCGCGCCACATAAGCGCGCAAGGCTTCGCGGGACATCCTAGCCCTGACTGGCAACGATCTGACAGCTCTGCAGTGCAAGTTTGCGCAGCGCTCCCGCGCGTCCTACACCGAATCCGGCTGCCTTCGGACACTTGAGCGCGATGCCGCCGTCTAAGGTGAAGTTCTGATGAACAAGAAAGTACGGGTCTTGTCGCAATGGCTACATGGCGCGATGGACAGGGCTCGCAAGCCTGCCGCGACATATTCCCGCCGCCGGGGCCTGGTTGACAAGCGCAGGGAAGAGCCGAGCCAGCGCAATCAGCCGGGATCTTGCTCGCGGCGGGTCTTGCTGGCCCTGCCGACGCTGCTGCTGACGGGCTGCCCCGACGTGAAGCTGCCCAAAGATCCGAGGCGCCTGCCAATGCCAAAGTCTACGGCGATCGATAAGCCAGCGCCCACGCCGCAAGATTCGGCGGCGCAAGACTTGCAAGGTCAGCACCCAGCGATCTTGGGCGCCGAGCCCGCCGCTGATGCAAGTGGGCCTTGATTTATTTCTTGATTGACTTTTGTCCGCCCGCACAACCCTAGGAGTCTGATATGGCAAAGACCGATATCCCGACATCTTCCAGGCGCCGCCAAAGCTCCGCCCCATGGCAAGCAAACGCGCCATTAAGCAGCGGCGCTGACGAGCTGATCGGCCAGCAAACAGGGCAACAGATCGGCCGGCAGGGCCAGCGCGCCAGCGAGCGCGATCCCAGCATGAACCCGCGCGCGCTGCGAGGCAGCGACTGGCGCAAGGAAAGCAACGGGGGACTGGCGAAGAAGGCGCAAGCGCGCACCCGTAATCAATAAAAGCTTGCAAACAGACCCGGTGTCATACGTCCTGCAGGGGGGCGGCCTGCGGCATCGGCTCGCCCGTCTGCCAATGTGATGAAATTGAGTTTGCGCCAGCTGCGGCAAGCCCCATCGCATCAACCCACTAAACTGCCCTCATCACGGAACCGCAATGAACCGACTTCAAGACAAGGTAAGCATCATCACCGGTGCCGCTCAGGGAATTGGCCTGGCAACCGCCCTCAAGTTCGCTGCGGAAGGCGCCATCGTGGTAGTTTGCGACTTGCGGCAGGCGGCCATTGATGAGGCCGTGAAGCAATGCCAGGCGCTGGGCACCCAAGCCTTCGGCTGCGTCATGGATGTCACGGACCGCGCCATGGTGGACGCGGTTGTAGCGCAGGTCAAAGCGAAATTCGGACGCATCGACGTGCTGGTCAACAATGCCGGCATCACGAAAGACGCGCGCCTGCAAAAGATGACGCTGGCCCAGTTCGATCAGGTCATCGACGTCAACCTGCGCGGGGTTTTCCATTGCGCGCAGGCGGTCGCCGACACCATGGTTTCCCAAGGCAGCGGCGTTATTCTCAATGCGAGTTCGGTGGTTGGCATTTACGGCAATTTCGGCCAGACCAACTACGCGGCCACCAAGTTTGGCGTGATCGGCTTCACCAAGACCTGGGGTCGCGAGCTCGGCCCCAAGGGTATCCGGGTCAACGCGGTAGCACCGGGCTTTGTGGCGACGCCAATTCTGGACACCATCCCCGAGAACGTGCTCAAGGAGATGCAGGCTCGGGTCCCGCTCAAGCGCTTGGGCAAGCCCGAGGAAATAGCCAACGTTTACGCTTTTCTGGCCAGCGATGAAGCCAGCTATATCAACGCCGCTGTGATCGAGGTGTCTGGCGGCATGACGGTCTGAGTACTCGCGCAAATGCAAGGTGGGATCGCTCTGCCCGCCGTGCGCCTCGAGCTCACGGCGATAATTGCGGCATGAGCCCCCTGCCCCACTCAGATCGTCAGCGCCCGCAGTCTCTAAAGGATCTGTTCATCTCTTTCACGGTACTTGCACTCCAGGGCTTTGGCGGTGTGCTGACAGTGGTCCAAGCGGTGCTGGTTGAAAAAAAACGCTGGATGACGAGAGAGGAGTTCCTTGAGGACTGGGCGGTCGCTCAGGTCATGCCAGGCCCGAACGTCATCAACTTGTCGCTGATTGTTGGCGGTCGGTATTTTGGGCTGCCGGGCGCCATGGCAGCGCTGGCTGGCCTGCTGACCTTGCCGCTGACCCTGGTGCTCGCGCTGGCGATGCTTCATGGCCAGTTCGCGCAACATCCCGGTGTGGCTGGCGCCTTGCGCGGGATGGGTGCGGTGGCAGTCGGCCTGATTGCCGCGACTGCCTTGAGGCTGCTGCCTGCGCTTCGAAACAACGCGCTGGGATGGCGCTGGACCACCGCCTTTGGGTTGGCAAGCCTGCTGGCGATTGCCGTCATGAGGCTTCCGCTGGTGTACGTCATTTTCGGGCTGGGCGGCATCGCCTGTGCGATAGCCTACCGACGGATGGCGCCATGACCGCGACGCTGAGTCTAAGTCTGAGTGCTGCCGACTGGCTGGCATTTTTCCTGCACTACCTGTCGCTGTCGCTGCTGGCCGTTGGCGGCGCCATCCCCACCGCACCCGACATGCACCGCTTCCTGGTGGAAAACAATCACTGGCTGACCGACGCCCAGTTCAATGCGTCCATCGCCATCGCCCAGGCTGCGCCCGGACCAAACGTGCTGTTCATCGCCTTGCTCGGTTGGAACGTCGGACTCAACGCGGGCGGCGCGCTGACCGGCCTGCTGGGCGTGTTCCTGTCCATGGCTGGAATCCTGATTCCGAGCACCCTGCTGACCTACAACGCCGCGCAATGGGGTCAACGCAACCGGGGGCTGCGCGCTGTGCGGGCTTTCAAGCAAGGCATGGCGCCCATCGTGGTGGCCCTGATCATGTCAACCAGCTGGATTCTCGCCAGCGCCAGCGCCAGTTCGCTGACGCAATGGCCTTTGTGGCTGCTCTCGCTGGTAACCACCATCATTTGCTGGCGCATGCGGCTGCATATTTTGTGGCTGCTCGGCGCGGGTGCCGCCCTGGGCTGGTTCGGCTGGGTCTGACCCGACCTTTAGGGCTTCAGCGCCGCTGACGCAGCGCTTCATAGAGGCACACGCCACTGGCCACAGCCACATTCAGACTCTCGACCGCGCCGTGCATCGGAATGCTGACCAGTTCGTCGCAAGTTTTGCGGGTGAGCTGGCGCATGCCCTCACCCTCGGCGCCCAGCACCAGCGCCACCGGGCCTTTCAGGTCCACGTCGTAAATGGTTTTCGGCGCGTCGTCGCTGGTGCCGATGCACCAGATACTTCGCTCCTTGAGCTCACCCAGGGTACGCGCGAGGTTGGTGACCATGAAATAAGGCATGGTTTCCGCCGCACCGCTGGCCACCTTGGCCACCGTCGCATTGATGCCGGCCGCGCGGTCTTTCGGAGCGATCACTGCGTGGGCCCCGGCGCCATCGGCCACCCGCAGGCAAGCGCCCAGGTTGTGCGGATCAGTGACGCCATCGAGAACGAGGAGCAAGGGTGAAGTCACGCCGCTGGCTTCGAGTTGCTCAAGCAACTCGTCAAGCGAGGTGATCTGCGCGACCGGATTCACGCGCGCCACCACACCCTGGTGACCGTGGCTGCCGGCCATCTTGGCGATACGCAGTCCATCGGACTCGATCAGCCGGACACCGGCCTCGCGGGCACGGTCGGTGAACTGGCGCATGCGGGCATCCCGGCGTGACACATCGAAAAAGACTTCCAGAACCGATTGCGGCGCGGTTTTGATGCGCACGCCCACGGCATGAAAGCCAAACAGAACTTTAGGTGAAGAAGACATGGGGAATTATCGCCGGGCACGTCCGCCTGACATCAGGGTCTGACCACCTGCCCGGCTTCAATGGTGATCCTGCGCTGACAGCGCGCGGCAATGGCTTGATCATGCGTCACCAGAACCAGCGTCGTTCCAAGTTCCTGATTGAGTTCGAACATGAGTTGCATGATGGTCTCGCCCGTTGCGAAATCGAGGCTGCCCGTGGGCTCGTCGGCGAGCAGCACTGCCGGTTTCACCACAAATGCCCGGGCCAGCGCGACCCGCTGCTGCTCACCACCCGACAGGACACGCGGGTAATGCCCGAGTCGCTGCCCCAGACCTACCCGACCCAGCATGTCGGTGGCTAATGCCCGCGCACCGCGCGTGCCCGACAATTCAAGCGGAAGCATGACGTTCTCCAGCGCGGTCAAATTTGCCATCAACTGAAAACTTTGAAACACAAACCCGACCTTCTGAGCGCGCAAGGCGGCCCGGTCGTCCTCGCTGAGCGCAAAAATATCCTGACCGGCCAGCCGCACCGTGCCTTGGCTGGGGGTGTCGAGGCCGGCGATGATGGACAGCAAGGTGCTTTTACCCGACCCGGAAGCGCCAACGATCGCCGCCGTTTCCCTGGCGGCCAAAGTGAAATCGATATCGCGCAAAATGCTCAGAGCCCCGGTAGAGTCTGTGACCGACTTGAAAACATGCTCGACAGAAATAATGGCAACAGACTCGGCCACGGGGCTCTCAACAGGAAACGTTTCGGACATGACAGCCTTTTTGAATAAGAAGACACTCGGACGAGAGAACTTTACCAAGCACGGCCTTGCATGGGATGCAACTCTGCCAAAGCCCTCGCAACTTGAGATATTGACCGCCTCGGGTTATCGCCATTTGCTGCGTTGCCTTGCGCTGCTGATACTCAGCGCGCTGGCCGTGTGCGCTCAGGCTCAGGCCATGGCGCAGCCAGAGGCCACCGCGTCGATCAGGAGCGGCGGGGACACGCTGCTGGTGGTCGGCGACTCGCTCAGTGCCGAATACGGCTTGCAGCGTGGCAGCGGTTGGGTCGCCCTGCTCGAGAGGAAACTGAGCGCTGAAAAGCGAGACATCAAAGTCGTCAACGCCAGCATCAGCGGCGACACCACCTCGGGCGGGCGTTCGCGACTGGGCGCATTGCTCAAGCAGCACCAGCCGCGCATCGTGATCATTGAGCTCGGTGGCAACGACGCCTTGCGCGGCCTGCCGCTGACAATGACCGAGGACAACCTGCGCACGATGGCCGCGGCTGCCCAACAAAGCGGTGCGCGCGTGCTGCTGCTAGGCATGCAGGTACCGCCGAATTACGGCAGCGCTTACAGCGACAGCTTTTCGGCCTTGTTCCCTAAAGTTGCAAAGAGCACGAAGTCTGCACTGGTGCCATTCATGCTCAAGGGCGTGGCAGACATAAGCGACGCCGGCAAACTGTTTCAAAGCGATCGCATTCATCCCAACGAATCAGCGCACCCCATCATCCTGGCCAACGTGTGGCCTGAACTGAGAAAGCTTTTGAAGTGAGCGTGCAACTGATCTCCGCCGCCGAGGCCCTGAACCGGCTGGCCAGTTTTTCGACCGTGATCGACGCCCGCAGCGAAGGCGAGTACGCTGAAGACCACCTGCCCGGCGCCGTGAACTGGCCAAGCCTGAAGGACGCCGAGCGCCATCAGGTCGGCACGCAGTACAAGCAAATCAACGCCTTTGAAGCCAAGAAGCAAGGCGCTGCCATGGTCGCGCGCAACGTGGCCGCACACATCGAGCGCGAGGTGCTCGACAAGCCCAAGGAGTGGCAGCCGCTTGTGTATTGCTGGCGCGGCGGTAAACGCAGCGGCTCGCTGGCACTGATCCTCGACCAGATCGGCTTCAAGGTGACCTTGGTCGAAGGCGGCTACAAGGCCTTCAGGGCCGCGCTGGTGGCTGACCTGCCGCAGTTGGCAGGGCGATTGCGCTACGAGGTGGTCTGCGGCACCACGGGCTCGGGCAAGACGCGCTTCTTGCAGGCACTGGCAGCGCAGGGGGCTCAGGTGCTGGACCTCGAAGCGCTGGCCAACCACCGCAGTTCGGTGCTGGGGCTCATCCCGGGACAGGCACAGCCCAGCCAAAAAGCCTTTGACACCCGCATCTGGACAGCGCTACGGGCATTTGACCCAGCGCGGCCGGTGTACATCGAAAGCGAAAGCAAGAAAGTCGGCAACGTGGTGGTGCCGGAAAGCCTGATCGCCGCCATGCGGCGAAGCCCCTGCCTGCATCTGCACTTGAGCGAGCAAGAGCGCGTGAAGCTGCTGCTTCAGGACTACGACTTTTTTGTACGCGACATCGAATTTTTCTGTGTAAGGCTTGATGCGCTGACCGAGGCAAGAGGCAAAGCAGTCGTCGGTGAATGGCAGGCCCGCGCCCGTGGCGGCGACTTGGCCGGCGTGGTCCAAGACCTGCTCGTGCGCCATTACGACCCGGTTTACCTGCAGTCGATGCAACGCAACTTCGAGCAGTACGCGACAGCCCGTCGACTTACGCCGACCGACCATAGCGTACAAGCCATGCAAGCCCTGGCCAGCACGCTGACCAAGCAGTGATTTTCACCATCGAAGTCGACAACGCTGATGACCGACCTGACTCTGGCGTGCATTCGGGCGAAAAAAAACCGCAGCGGGTCAAGTTCGCTGCGGTTTTCAAGGGAACAAGCGTTCGATACTTTAAGTAGGCTAGGCGCCCGACGGTAAAGCCGAGGCATCCTGACCCGTTAGCGGGCCGCCCGCACCTTCCTGCGCCTCGCCTGCTTCCTCGGGTCGGCCCTCAGCCTTGCGTTTGAGCTTGTCTTCCTTCTTGCGTTTTTTTGCGAGCTCTTTTTGGCGCTTTTCGTAAGAATAATTGGGTGTTGCCACAGACTGCTTTCGTGATGTTTAGTGCTTACTGTACTTCATTGGCCGGGCAGCTTTGCAAGCGCTTGCGCCAGGTCGGCCTGCAAATCCGCAGCTGACTCGAGTCCCACCGAAAAACGCACCAAACCGCCCCGATAAGGCCACGCTTGCGTTCGCAGGGTCGACACGTCGTAAGGCACACAAAGGCTCATCGGGCCGGCCCAGCTGTAACCCAGCTTGAAGAGCTGCAAGCTGTCACAGAACCGGTCGATCTGCGCCTGGCTGACCGCAGGCTTGAATATCGCGCTAAAAAGGCAGGCTGCCGCGGTGCAGTCGCGCCGCCAGGCCTCATGACCGGGCGAGCCCGGCAGGGCCGGATGCCGGACTTCAGCGATAGCGGGCTGGTTCTGCATCCAGTTGGCTAGAGCTCTCGTCGCTTCATCCTGCGCGCGGTAACGCACGCCAATGCTCGGCAAGCCGCGCAGGACGGCTTCCGCATCGTTGCCGGCCACGCCGTAACCGACCCTCATGTGGCAGGCAAGCACACGATGGTGCAAAGCCTCGTCCCGCGTCACCACAGACCCCATCAGGATATCCGCGCCGCCACTTGGGTATTTGGTCAAGGCTTGCACCGAGACATCGACCCCAAGCGCAAAAGCGTTGAAGGCCAGACCCGCACCCCAGGTGTTGTCGAGCGCGCTGACAATCCCGTCCGGATGCCGGTCAGCATGCGCTGCAATAACAGCGACGAGCGCAGGCAAGTCAGGAAATTCAAGCGTGATAGAGCCTGGCGCTTCCAGCCAAACCAGGCGCGTTCTGGCGCTGAGCTTTTGACTCAGATCCTGCGGATCCATCGGATCGTAATAACGGTGGCTGATGCCCCAAGCCTGCATTTCGTTTTCGGCCAGCGACTTGTTCGGGCCATAGGCGTTGTCCGGAATCAGCAGTTCATCACCCGAGCGCAAAAAAGACATGTTGACCAGCGCCACGGCGGCCAGCCCGCTGGGTACCAAAGTGCAGTGACGTCCACCTTCGAGCGTGGCGATGCGCTCCTCAAGCGTGAAGGTGGTTGGCGTGCCATGCAAGCCGTAGGTGTAGCCGGTCCTGTGCTTCCAGTCACGCTGGCGCAGTGCCGCCACGTTCGGGAAAATCACGGTCGATGCCCGATAAACAGGCTCATTGACGCCAGCAAAGCCCGCAGGCGGCTGGTAGGCGTGGTGAATCAGCTGAGTGGAAATGTCTTTCATACCAGCATGTTACAGACCTTGACATGCTGAATCGCCGCATCCCCGAAAGGCCAGCGCAAGCCCCGGGCCGTGCCCAAGCCTTCTCAGACCTTCCACTTTTCCATGAGCTGCGCGGGGCGCAACGAGTCATAGCCTTCAAAGGGCTGATGAATCCATGGGTTGGTAGACAAAAAATCCACCGAGTAATCAGGCTGAAACGACGACACGCCCTTGGTCCAGATGACCGCGCTACGCAGTTCGGTGATCGGCTTGTAGTTGTTGCGCAACTGGTGAATCACGGCCTTGAGCGTGTGGCCGGTATCGGCGAGATCATCAACCAGCAAGACCTTGCCGGCAATCTCGCCCTTGGGTGTTGTGATGAAGCGGGCAATGTCCAGGTTACCCTGGACCGTGCCCGCATCTGCACGGTAGGAACTGGTCGACATGATAGCCAGCGGCTTGTCGAAGATGCGCGAAAGGATGTCGCCGGGTCGCATACCACCGCGCGCAAGACACAAGATCGTATCGAACTCCCAGCTGGACTGGTGAATCTTGATCGCCAACTTTTCGATGAGATTGTGGTACTCGTCGTAGCTCAC
>CAJAOB010000243.1 GCA_903941205.1 uncultured Burkholderiales bacterium
CACCGCCAAAACATCCTCGGACTCCAATTCAGGAAGATCATCCAAAATTTCCTGCTGTGTCATACCGCTGGACGGCGGGCTCGCAAAGACAGAAAAAAACCCGTCACTGAGGCCAAAGGCCGCGGCAGTCCATGAGCCCTCCCGTCATTGCGATGCGCACCAGCGCCGCGGCAATCCATGCCCCCTCACTTCACCAACCCCAGCAAATACTGTCCATGCCCATTCTTGGCCCCCGATGGCCACCCAAATTCCCCCGGGTATGGCCACTTCAAACTCCTCCACCTGAATTGATCGGGAACGGGGAGTAAAGCCGGCGTCGTCGGCACCTGTTTGGCGGGACGTAACCCGACCTTCCCGAGTGGAGGTCACGGAGTGAACGTTTTGAAGCCGCACAAGCAAACAACCATCTTTACCCTGCTGGGACTGCGCAAGAGCCAGCGCGACATTGAGCGCATAACCGGCATCGACCGCAAGACCATCCGGTCCTACCAACGACAGTTCGAGGCCAGTCGGTCAAACTCCCCCGGAGTGGCCACCGACTCCCCTGAGTGTCGGCGCGCATCCAATATTCCTCAGCAGTGCGCGATGAACGAATACTCAGGGAATGCAGCCAGTCTTGAACGCCTGACCTGTGGATAAGTTTATCCCAACGGTAGTTTTCAGATCAACTTTCTGTTCAATCAAAGCCAGCGTGGGAAGCCGCGCAGGGCGTAGCCCGAAGCGGATTTCCACGCTGGGTGACCCTCAGAACGGTGCCTCCTTTTCAGAGGCCTTGGGCCGCTTGGTTTGTTCCCTTGCCTTGATCCTGGATTTGGCCGTCGCGCTGCTGTGGCGAAACCGGTAGGACTCGTTTCCGGTCTCCACGATATGGCAATGGTGTGTAAGCCGGTCTAACAGTGCCGTAGTCATCTTCGCGTCGCCAAACACGCTGGCCCATTCTGCGAACGTCAGGTTGGTGGTGATCATGACGCTGGTGTGCTCATAGAGCTTGGACAGTAGATGAAACAGCAATGCACCACCGGCCTGGCTAAATGGCAGGTAGCCCAACTCGTCCAGAATCACCAAGTCCATGCGCATCAGTGCAAAGGCCAGTTTGCCGGCCTTGCCCGCAGCCTTCTCTTGCTCCAGCAGGTTCACCAGGTCAACAGTGGAGTAAAACCGGACACGCTTGCTTTGCTGGGTAATGCCCGCCACGCCCAGTGCGGTTGCCAGGTGTGTCTTGCCGGTTCCCGTGCCGCCGATGAAGACCACGTTGTGTGCAGCTTCTGTAAAGGACAAGGTCGCGAGTTCTTTGATCAGGCCCTGATCCACCTTGGACTGATCGAATTCAAACCCTGCCAGATCACGGTGCACCGGGAACTTGGCACTGTGCAATTGGTAGCGGATGGAACGCATGGCACGGTCCGTATGCTCCATATCCAATAAGTGCTCTACCAGCCACCTTGCGGTTTGCAGTCCAACCGAATTGCCCTGTGCGACCAGGTCATCCCATGCGCTGGACATACCGTACAGGCGCAAATCCTTCAGCTCTGTGGCGACTTCACGCATGATCCACCTCCGCACGCAGGGTGTCATACCGGGCAGCATCGGCAATGGGTTCTTCACTCACCTCCAGATGCGTCTCTACGGATTCGGGTGACGCCACGGATTTCAACCGGTTCAGGACGTTCTCAACGTGCTCCGCGCTTGGGTTGCCCGACTCCAGTACGAGTTCCACGGCAACCAGCACCGCCTCCAGTCCGGATCTGGGGACAGCAGCCAATACTCTGGCCATGACCCGGTCGCCGCCTTCGTGCTTGAGCAGCAAGGCCCGAAGCCGCAACAGCGGTTGTGGCAAATCTGCGAAGGGTGCACCGTTGCGCAAGGCCCCAGGCTTGCGTTCGATGATCGGGATGTAGTGCTGCCAGTCGTAGCGTGTTTGCTTGCGCTCAAAGCAGCGTACATGGCTGGCCACCAAGGCGTCGTGCGCGACGAAGTCAATGTGCTCCGGATACACCCGCACACTCACAATCTGACCGACCAGCTCACAGGGTACGGAGTAACGGCTTCTGTCATAGATCACTAGGCTGGTGCTGCTGACCTTGCCCAGTGTTTCCACATACCCGTCGAATGGTGCCACCATAGGCATGAGGCTGCTTTGCTCATGTTCGAGCATCTCCGCGATGGTGTGCTCTGTGAACTCCGTATGCCGCAGTTCGTGCCACAGAGCCCGGCACCGTGCCAGCAGCCACAGGTTGAGCTCGGTGAAGGATCCGAACCTCTCTTTGGCTGCGTCCTGCCAAATCCGCAACCGGCTGTCCTGCACGTTCTTCTCCACCACGCCTTTCTCCCAGCCACTGGCGACGTTACAGAAGTCCGGATCGAACAGGTAGTGCGAGGCCAGTGCTGCAAAGCGCGTATTGACGACGCGGCTCTTGCCCTTGTTGACCTTGTCCACGGCTGTGCGCATGTTGTCGTAAATGCCTCGCCGGGGGATCCCGCCCAGCGCCATGAATGAGCGAGTGTGCGCATCGAACAGCATTTCGTGGCTTTGGGTGGGGTAGGCCTGAAGAACAAAGGCGCGGCTTGCGCACAGCTTGAGGTGTGCGGCCAGAATCTTGCGCCACACCCCGCCAACGAGCAACCGCTCCTCACTCCAGTCAAACTGGAACGCTTCCCCGAGTTCAAACCGCAAGGGAACAAAGGCCTTGACCACAGATTGCCCGCCAGCCTCTCGCCATTTGCGCACAAACTCCGTGACGCGGCTGTAGTCACCGTCAAATCCCTGCGCCTGGATGTCCTTGAATAGCTTCAGTGCTGTGCGCCGGTCGCGCTTGGGGCGGCGAGAGTCTACCTCCAGCGCCTTGGTCAGTTGCGCTGCAAACGGCGCTATCTTGGTGTCATCGGCCACCCGCCGGGGGTACTTCGGTTCCGTGCGCTCAGCCGCATTGAGCCATTTGCTGATCGTCTTTCGGGTTAGCCCCGTGCGTCTCTCAATCTCCGATACCGACAACCCGTCACGGTAAAACAAGCGTCGAACAATGCCCAAATCTTTCATGGTGATCATCTCCTTCGGCCCTGCTTAAAAAAGAAGCAGGCAGGTTAATCACCCTGAGTAATTTTCAGCGCGCACTACTCATGAAAACTGGGGAAATTTGGTCGCGCGCCAACACCCCTGAGCAAATTCCCCCACACTGGCCACCGACTTTGCCTGTTTCGACAGTTGCGCTGAGTACCTCCAAGTGCGAGCCGCACCGCGCCTTTATCGACGCGCAATTGCGTCTGGGCCGCAATGCCATGGCTGTCTACCAGGACCTGGTGGACAGGCACGGCTTTGACGGTGCCTACAACTCCGTCAAACGCTTCGCAGCCCAACTGCGCCACAAGCAACCCGAACAGTTCGACCGCCTGTCCTTCCAGCCCGGTGAGGAGATGCAGGTGGACTTTGGTGAAGGCGCTCCCACCCGGGTGCTAGGCAGCGAGCGTTACCGCAAGCCACGCCTGTTCGTGGCCACGCTGCGATATTCCCGGCGTAGCTTCCGGCGCGTGGTTTGGAAGTCCGGCCAGCAGGTCTGGGCTGAACTGCACGAACAAGCCTGGCGCTACTTCGGAGGCAGTACGCGCTACGTGGTGTTGGACAACCTGAAGGAAGGCGTTCTCAAGCCCGACCTGTACGAGCCTGAGCTCAACCCCGTCTTTGCTGCCACGCTGGCCCACTATGAGGTCGTGGCCGACCCAGCCCGGGTACGTGACCCCAACCGCAAAGGCACGGTGGAGAACGCCATCGGGCACACCCAGGCTACTGCGCTCAAGGGCCGGCGCTTCGAAACCATCGAAGAACAGAACACATTCTTGGAGCACTGGGAGACCAAGTGGGCGGCCTCACGCATCCACGGCTCAGAGCGCCGCCAAGTGCAGGCCATGTTCGAGCAGGAGCGGGTCCACCTGCAGCCGCTGCCCCTGACGGGCATGCAGTTCTTCACCGAGGAACAGCGTACCGTCTATGACGACAGCTGCGTGCGCATCGACCACAGCAGCTATGCCGCCCGCCCGGCCCCCATTGGTTCGATCGTGCTGGTTCGCCTGTTTGAGCACAGGATCGAGATCCGTGACCGGCGCAGCCAGCAGTTGTTGCGTGTCCACGCCCGGGCCGAACGCCCTGGCACGGTGGTGCTACCCATGGCAGAACGCATATTCAATCCATCGCGCGAGACCCGCTTCATCCTCAACCAGGCGCGCGCTATCGGATCACAGGCCCAGCGGCTGTGCGAGATGCTGTTCGCTATCGAGGGGCGGGTCGGCCAGCGCAAACTTTGGGGCATCGTCAACTTGGCCAAGCGTTACCCGAATCAATTCATCGACGCGGCCTGTGCGCAGGCCATGGAACAAAGCGTGCACAGCTACCGCCACGTCAAGGCCATCACCGAGCGCCTGGTGGCCAACGCTCTGGCGGCATTGGAGCCGGCACCTGAGCCGCCCACACTGACCCAGCAGCACGCGCTCATCCGCAGTGCCCAGGAGTACGGCGATCTCTTCGCCCACGCCGCAGCCCAAGACGACACCCTACAAGGACAACAGCCATGAGCTTGATTGAGATTGAACGCGCACTGCGCGCACTGCGCCTGTCGGGCATCGCCGACACCCTGAACACGCGCGTGATGCAAGCCCAGGCTGCCCAGCAGCCCTTCCTGGAAACCTTGGCCGCCATGCTGCAAGATGAACTGGACCGGCGCCAGTCGCGCCTGGTCGAGCGCCGCTTCAAGCGCTGCGGGCTTGATGAGCGGCCCACCCTGGTGGACTTCGATTGGCGCTTCAACCCCAAACTGCCGCGCAATGCCTGCTTCGAATTGCACGCGCTCAAGTTCGTCACTGATGGGGCCAATGCCCTGATCATCGGCAAGCCCGGAACCGGCAAAAGCCATGTCGCCAAGGCGGTGGCCTATCAGGCAACGCTGCAGGGCTACGACGTTCGCTATGTGGAAGCGGACACCGAGTTTGCCCGCTACGGCTTGGCCAACACCAAGGAACAGGCCCAGCTACTCAAGGGTTGGATTGATCCAGACCTCCTGGTGTTGGACGATCTGTTTCTGGCCCGGCGCATTGCCGATGTGAGTGCCGAGCTGTTGCAAGCCATCGTGCACCAGCGCTACAAGCTGCGCCGCTCCATCGTCATCACTTCCAACCGGGTAGTGCAGGACTGGGGTAAATACCTCGCCGACGCCACCATGGCAACAACCATTTTGGACAGGCTGATGCATCGCTGCGCGATGCTGGAATTCGAGGGCAAGAGTTACCGACTCAAGGAAGCCGCTGCACGCATCGCCATTCTTGGCGACTCGTCATAATCTGAGCGTCCTTCCATGGGGGAGTTTGACCGGCCATAGGTGGGGGAAATTGAAGTGGCCATCGGGGGCCTGCAGTACGGCCCCAATGCTCTGAATTTCGATGAAAACGCACTTCGAGTTCCATCGGATGCACTTTTAAAACTCAACTTCAGTTGCGGCGTGCATTCTGCAGACTCTCTCTGATCCAATCTAATCCCTCAGGTAAGTCCAAGTTGTGGCTTGCATAGGCCTTGCGTAACAGGCCTTCTGGCAGCGCCCAATCCCACTTTTCTCGCTGGAGATTTTGTACGTTCTTCAACAGCAAATCTAGTGATGGAATTTCGTCTACCGAGGCATCCTGCAGTACGGCTAAAACCTCCTCGACTGTGTGCCCACTCTTGGGCACTGCTACACCTGGGCCCGCCGCAGAGGCTCCATCGAAGCCATTTCGAATGAACATGCAGGCAATTGCCTCGTTAGCGGAATCACCCAGCCACGTCAACAACAACACCTCAGCCCCTTCGTTTACAACAACCTGGTTGGAAATGTCCATGCGCCAGTAGCAGTCCCGGGCCTCTTCGAGAAATCGGGCGGCCGTTTTGTCCAGATATGCTGGAATATCATTGGATTCCAAAATTTGGCGCATGCGTTGCCGCACCTTTGTGTGCGTTCGTCCGCCCCCACCATTGAAGAGAGGCGGAACTCCACCAGTAGTGCGCGAAACGTAAATGGTCCTTTGAGGCTCGTTAACTTCCTCAACCCGCCAGGTTTTGCCAGCAAACAAAATGCGCTGGCCTGCAGTCATCATTTGAGAGACGGGAATTGTTCCCAATGCATTACCTCCTGCAACCAGTCGGAACTCTTCATCGGCCGCGAAGGCGGCATAGAAACTGTAGTGGTTTACGAACTTCTCACCGACCTTGCCCGGGAGCAGTGCTCCGGAGGAGTCCTGCATGATGAGTTCTTTCTCACCCAAGTGCTTAAGCAGCTCCAGGAACTCAGCTTTCGACACTCGGGAGAAAGGCGTTCCCGGCGCGCATAAGAGCGCAAACAACTGGCCCGCGGTAGCGCCGCTGATTTGTGCAATTGACGACAGGAGTTGTTGAATCAAGGTCGAGAGGTGCATCCCCTGTACCCTTGGTGGCTCAAACCAGTTGTCTAGCAGTAATGAAATTTGGGCTGTCAGCTGAACAGTGCCAAGTCGCAACTTGGTATCAAACGAGGAGTTGACGCCAAGCGCGTCCTCTATGCAGTACCCCCGCAATATGGCGTCTTCACCTTTCCGCCGACCTGAGCGCCCTAGGCGTTGGCGCAAGCTCGCAACTGCGGGCGCCGGGCCAATCTGTGCGACGCTTTTTACGGCACCAATGTCGATGCCTAGCTCCAGCGTATTTGTGCAAATAGCAGTGGCCGGGTACTCCTTTCGCTTAAGCGCGCTTTCAGTCTCATAGCGAATCTCTTTGGACAGACTACCGTGGTGAGGCCAAAACTCATTGGGCACCTTTTTCTGTTCGCACAAGCGGTTCAGAAGATTGGTATATCGTTCCACTTCCCGGCGAGAATTTGGAAACACCAAGTTGTTCGAGCCCCGCAAAGTTTTGAACAAATGCGCGCCCACCTGGCCGGGCGTAATGAGCTCTGGCTCGTCCTTCTCGTCCCCAGTGCGGACTACTAGCGGCTCTTCGTACCCTTTGACCAAAATCTTCAGAGTAACGCCATCGGCACCAGAAACAACCATTTCTACGCTGGGTGACTTGCCTGGCCTCAGAAAATCGGCTGCCAGTCGCATGTCGCCAAGCGTAGCGGAGAGTCCGATTCTCGGAATGGATCGGCCAACAGCGCGCTCTGTCCGGTGCATCAAAGACTGGAGCTGTTTACCTCGTTCGGAACCAATGAACGCGTGCAGTTCATCAATCACGAAGAAGGTTGTCTTTTCAAATACAGCGCTTACGGTCGAGCCTCTGTTACAAAGAAGCGCTTCCAGGGACTCCGGCGTAATCAGCAAGACTCCCGTTCGCTTTGTCAGAAATTTGGTTTTCTTGGAAGCCGCTACATCGCCATGCCAAGGCCAGACAGGGATCTCAAGGTTTTCGCAAAGTCGATCCAACCGACCAAACTGGTCATTGATGAGTGCCTTCAGGGGGCTGATGTAAACAATCAGGCCTTCGCTGTGTTGCGCAAGAAGGTGTGTGAGTGCTGGAAAGAAAGCGGCCTCTGTCTTACCTGCTGCGGTAGCTGCCGCGACTATGACGTCACGGTCCGCCTTAACGATGAGAGGTATCGCTTTCTCTTGGGCATCCCTAAGCTCCGACCAGCCCTCGGCCCATATGAAGTGCTGAATGCGCTTATCCAGCAGATTGAAGGAAGAACTAGACGCACTCATGCTTCGGCTACAGCTTGAACGTCGCTAGCTCGTCGTCATCGTCAACGGCCAAGTCACCGGTGCCGCCGGCATCCGCAGCAACCTGAATGCCCCCAAGGAGAGATTCCCATTGCGCCCCGGGGTTCTGTTCCAGAACTGCCAGCAAATTGATGAACGCGGTAATCGTTGTCCGAGGG
>CAJAOB010000244.1 GCA_903941205.1 uncultured Burkholderiales bacterium
CGATGATCTCGGCCTTGTAGTGCTCGCCGATGGATTTGAAATGCGCCACCGCCTCATCGCGCGGCAAGACGCGACGCTGCACTGGTTCGTCTTTGGCAGCAAGTTGCATCATCCGCTTTTCAATCGCTTCCAGATCTTCAGGCGTGAACGGGCGCTTGTACGAAAAATCGTAGAAAAACCCGTTATCTATCACGGGCCCGATCGTGACCTGCGCGTCTGGAAAAAGTTCCTTGACGGCGTACGCCAGCAAGTGGGCGCTTGAGTGGCGAATCAGTTCGAGGCCATCCGCGTCTTTGGCGGTGACGATTGAGACCGCGCTGTCTTTCTCGATCAGGTAGCTTGTGTCCACCAGCTTACCGTTGACCTTGCCGCCCAACGCGGCCTTGGCCAGTCCGGCACCAATCGAGCCAGCAATGTCGGCGACTGTGACGGGTTGCGGGAAGTCTCGTTTAGAAGCGTCTGGGAGCGTGATTTGAATCATTACAGCGGTCGAGTGACGTTGGGACCTTGGCGGCCAGGATTTGCGCGGCAAAACAATAAAAAAGCGCGGAAAGAGCCGCGCTTTACAGGACCAAGACGTATTTTACGCGCTTTGACCGTCATCCTCGAGCAAGGAAATCATGGACGCCGATGCAAAAAAGCCCAGCCGCCGCACGACGCGGGGCAGGGCTTTCAAAGGTTGTCGGGAGAACGTGCGAAATTTCAGTGGAACTGCTCTTCTTCGGTGGACCCGGTAAGCGCCGTCACGCTGGACTTGCCCCCCTGAATAGCCGTAGTAACTTCATCGAAGTAGCCGGTACCGACTTCTTGCTGGTGCGACACAAAGGTGTAGCCACGGTCACGGGCTGCGAATTCTGGTTCTTGCACTTTTTCGACATAGGCCGACATGCCGCGCTTGACGTAGTCCTGCGCCAAATCGAACATGTTGAACCACATCGAGTGGATGCCGGCAAGGGTGATGAACTGGTACTTGTAACCCATGGCGCCGAGCTCGCGCTGGAATTTCGCGATGGTCGCATCGTCCAGATTTTTCTTCCAGTTGAACGACGGCGAGCAGTTGTAGGCCAGCATTTTTCCAGGGTGAACCTTGTGGACAGCGTCGGCGAACTTCTTGGCAAACGCCAGGTCCGGCGTGCCTGTTTCGCACCAGACCAGATCGGCGTAGCGCGCATAGGCGACGGCGCGGGAGATCGCCTGGTCCATTCCTTTGCGGGTCTTGTAGAAACCTTCCGCCGTGCGCTCGCCAGTGATGAACGGCTTGTCGTTTTCGTCGTAATCGCTGGTGAGCAGGTCTGCGGCTTCGGCGTCGGTCCGTGCAATCACCAGAGTGGGCACGCCGCACACGTCAGCGGCCATACGGGCAGCAATCAGCTTTTGGTTGGCTTCTGCTGTTGGCACCAGCACCTTGCCGCCCATGTGGCCGCACTTCTTGACCGAAGCCAGCTGGTCTTCAAAGTGAACGCCGGCAGCGCCCGCCTTGATCATGGATTTCATCAGCTCGAAAGCGTTAAGCACGCCACCAAAACCGGCTTCAGCGTCGGCCACGATAGGCGCGAAGTTGTCGATGTAGCCTGCGTCACCTGCATCAATGCCTTTGGCATGCTGGATTTCGTCAGCACGGCGGAATGTGTTGTTGATGCGCTCAACCACGTTAGGCACCGAATCCACCGGGTAGAGGGACTGGTCAGGGTACATGGACGAGTAATTGTTGTTATCAGCGGCCACTTGCCAGCCCGAAAGGTAGATCGCTTTGACGCCCGCCTTGACCTGCTGCATGGCTTGTCCGCCGGTAAGCGCGCCAAGGCAGTTCACGTAAGGCTC
>CAJAOB010000245.1 GCA_903941205.1 uncultured Burkholderiales bacterium
GTATAGCCGAAGGCGACGCCCATGTTGCGCAGTACGGTAGAGTCGGTAAGGTCGCGCTGCAGGCGCGAGATCGGCAGCTTTTCCGCCAGATGCCTCAGCACGGCATTGGCCAGGCCCAGATTGCCTTCCGAGTTTTCGAAGTCGATCGGGTTGACCTTGTGCGGCATGGTCGACGAGCCGATCTCCCCATCCTTGAGGCGCTGCTTGAAGTAACCCACGCTGACGTAACCCCAGATGTCGCGCGCAAAGTCGATCAGAATGGTGTTGCTGCGGGCCACGGCATCAAACAATTCAGCCATGTAGTCGTGCGGCTCGATCTGAATGCTGTAGGGCTGAAAAGTCAGACCCAGGCCCCAGGCGTCCTGGCTGCTGGCGGTGCCGTGTTCTGGCGTTTCCACCACTTTGCGGCTGAAGGCTTCCCAGTCAAAGTCGGGCCAGGCCGCCAGATGCGCGTTGTAGTTACCAACGGCACCGTTCATCTTCGCCATGATCTTCACGCCGGCGATTTTCTCGCGGGCCTGGGCCAGTCGCACCACCACGTTGGCGATTTCCTTGCCCACAGTAGTCGGGCTGGCGGTCTGGCCGTGGGTGCGACTGAGCATGGGCTGGTCGGCGAACTGATGCGCCATGGCGCGCATTTGGGCGATCAGCTTGTCGAGCGCGGGCAGCAAGACCTGTTGGCGGCTGCTTTGCAATTGCAGCGCATGGCTGGTGTTGTTGATGTCTTCGCTGGTACAGGCGAAATGAACAAATTCGGCCGCCGCCAACAGTTCGGGGTGGCCCTCAAACTTCGCCTTGATCCAGTACTCCACGGCCTTGACATCGTGATTGGTGACTTTCTCGATGTCCTTGATGGCCAGCGCGTCGACTTGCGAAAAATTGGACACCAGACCCGCGAGGTAAACGCGTGCGGAAGGACTCAGGGGATTGAACTCGGCAAAGCCAGCATCGGAAAGGGCCACAAACCAAGCCACTTCGACCTGCACACGACGGTGCATATAGCCTTGCTCGGACATCAGCGGGCGCAGCAGTTCAAGTTTGGCGGCATAGCGGCCGTCCAGCGGCGAGAGCGCATTGATTGTGGAAAAACTCATGACGCAATTGTAGGTGTCAGGCCACACGCAGGCCCCCATGGCCGGGTCAGGCGCACGTTCATGCTTAATCGATAGAATGCTTCTGGAGGCTAAAAGTCAGAATGAACAAACCCATGAAACTCATCGGATCCGTGACAAGTCCCTACGTGCGCAAAGTGCGCATCGTGATGGCTGAAAAAAAGTTGGACTACCAGTTCGTGCTCGAAGACGTCTGGGCC
This sequence comes from uncultured Burkholderiales bacterium, assembly GCA_903941205.1. GTDB lineage: Bacteria > Pseudomonadota > Gammaproteobacteria > Burkholderiales > Burkholderiaceae_C > Polaromonas. The sequence goes on from CAJAOB010000245.1 coordinate 1,313, forward strand.
GCCGACACCACCATGGCGGACTCCAACCCGCTGGGCAAGGTGCCCTGCCTGGTCATGGAGGGCGGCGAAGCTGTCTTTGATTCGCGTGTCATCGTCGAATACCTGGACACCTTGTCGCCCGTCGGCAAGCTGATTCCCAGCCAGGGCCGCGAGCGCGCCGAGGTCAAGACCTGGGAAGCGCTGGCCGATGGCCTGATTGATGCGGCGATTCTGGCGCGCCTGGAGGCAACCTGGGCCGGCCGCACAGAGGCTCAGCGCAGCCCGGCCTGGATCGAGCGGCAACTTGGCAAGATTGACATGGCCCTCAAAGCCATGAGCACCGGCCTGGGTGACAAGGCTTTTTGCAGCGGCGTGCATTTCAGCCTGTCCGACGTGGCCACGGGCTGCGCGCTGGCCTACCTGGACTTGCGCTTTGCGCAGATCGACTGGCGCGAGCAGCATCCCAACCTGGCCCGCTTGCAGGAAAAACTGGTGCAGCGCAGCAGCTTCATCGAAACCCTTCCCGCCTGAATGTCATAAGGCGGCAATCAAAAAAAACGCAGGCCGGGCGCCTGCGTTTTTTTTGCCTGAACGCGCTCAGCTGTTCGCGCGGCGCTTGAACCAGCGCATCAGGCTGCCGACCAGGGGCAGTTTTTCGTACAGCTCCTCGGCCGCGTCCCAATAGTCACGGTGAAATTCAATCAGGCCCTCGGGCGTGAGCCGGATGTGCGAGCCGCCGCGCACGGTTTGCCACTGCTGCTTGTCAAAGCGTTTGAAACGAAAGATGAAATTCCAGGTCAAAAAACACTGCGCGCCGTCGACCAGCTGGCCGGTCACCACAAAATGCGGCTGGTCCAGCGCCTCGTACATGTGGCTGAAAATGCGCTCGACTTCGGCCAGACCGCGGACCTCGTTGAAAGGGTCTTTGAAATACGCGCCCCGCGCGTAAAACTCGCCCATGCGCGCCACATCCGCCACTTGCAGGTTTTCAAAAAAGCGGGCGATACGGGCCGCCGCCTGGCGTTCGGGCGAGGGTTCGGCCACCGATACGGCTACCGGCGCGGTCATGGCTGCACCCCGGACGTTTCGGGCTTGGCAGCAGCGTCCTTCACCAAGCGCCGGGTGAGGGCAAAAAAGAGCGGGTAAGGCAAGAGGCGCAGGGTCTTCATCCACAGCGTGAAGCGTTTTGGAAAGTGGATTTCAAACTCGCCGCGACGCCAGCCGGCCAGAATTTCCGCCGCCGCCTGGGCCGCAGTAATCAAGCCCGGCATGGTGAAGTCGTTCTGGGCGGTGGCCGGCGTCTCGACAAAGCCCGGGTTGATCAGGCTGACGCCAATGCCGTGGGCGGCCAGATCCACGTACAGGGTTTCGGCCAGGTTGATCAGCGCCGCCTTGGTCGGTCCGTAGGCCAGGCTTTTTGGCAGGCCCCGGTAGCCCGCCACGCTGCTGACCAGGCTGATGTGGCCGCTGCCGCGCTGCAACAGACCCGGGAGGACCGCGTCCAGCACATACAGCGCGCCAAGGTAGTTGATCTGCTGGTGCCTGAGCATTTCAGCCAAGTCGAAGGCGTCAGCGCGCACGGGCTTGTAGACGCCCGCGCAATACATCACCAGATCCAGCGGTCCTGCCTGCAACAGCTCCTGCGCAGCGGCCTTGACGGCCAGCGGATCACTCGCGTCCAGCGGCACGGCCAGCGCGCCGGGGTGGCTGGCCACAAAGCGCTCCAGCGCGTCGGCGCTGCGCGCGGACACCCGCACCAGCGCGCCCGCCGCATGCAGCGCATGCGCGGTGGCTTCGCCAATGCCAGTGGACGCGCCGACCAGCCAGACGGTTTTGCCGCGCCAGTCGGTGATGGGAGGGTTCAGACTCATGGTGAAGACCTTGCGAGAAGGGGACCGGGACCGGTCTCAGCGTTTGACGAAGGACAAGGTGACCTCACCCAGGCGAATGCCGAACTTGCTCATGGCGGCCTTGTTGAGCATGACCTTCTCGTCCATCAGGTACATCCAGTCGTCAAACTGGACTTCGATCGTGCGTCCGTCGACCGGCAGCTTGAGCGTGTAGCCCCAGCGAAAAGCGTTGCCTTTTTCCTCGCCCGACGCTTCGCCCAGCACGTCGCTGGCGGTGCCGGTGTAGCGCCCGTCGGGCTGGCGCTTGAGCGTCCAGACGCGGCGGTCCTTGCTGCCGTCGGAGTAGCTGAACTCCTCGTCCAGCACGCCGACTTCCTGCCCGGGCGGGCCTTGCCAGCTGCATTTCATGACGACGGTAAAGCGCTTGACGACCTGACCCGAGCGGTCGGTGAAGATGCCGTAGGCGTCCAGCGTGCCGTTGAAGTACTGGCGCAGGTCCAGCACCGGTTTTTGCTGGGCGTAGTCGCTGATTTGCGGGCCCGCGCAACCGGCCAGGCCGAGCACGCCAGCGAGCAGGAAGGAGGCGAGCAAAAGTCGTTTTTTCATGAGAGAGCCTTTGAAAAAAAGTCGGCCTCAGGCCGGGGTTGGCTGGCGTATCAGGAGCCCATACAGGCCGGCTGCCGCCAGCGCCTTGAGAATGCAGGGCAGCACACAGTATGCGATCACCAGCGCCTGCAGCGCTGCCTCGTCACGTGCGCCCGGCGCGTAGCCGAACAAGCCCAGCAGCGGCAGCGCCAGCCCGGCGGCCAGGGCCAGATTGAGCTTGGTGGCAAAGTTCCACCAGCCAAAGTAGGCACCCGCAGCCTGCCCTGGAGCGCCGGCGCCAGGTTGGCTGCCCACCTGGATGACGCCGGCCAGCAGTGCGCTGGGCAAGGCCAGATCGGCGCCCAGCGCCACGCCCGACAGCGCGCAGATCAGCGCAAAAGCCAGGGTCTGGCCCGCAGCGATCTGGCTGGCCCAGACAAAAACGCTCATGGCCAGCAGCATGCCCGCCAGCCAGCTGCGCGCCAGGCCCAGGCGCCTGACCAGTGCCAGCCACAAAGGAATCGACAGCGCCGCGCACAAGAAATAACTGCCCAGAAAAAGCGGCTCCAGACGGGCGGGTGCAGCCAGCCGGTCCTGGATGAAAAACAGCACCAGCGTGGCCGGCACGGCGCTGGCAATGCCGTTGAGCATGAAGACCGCCATCAGCCGCCGAAAGCGCGGCTGGCGCCAGGGCTGCCAAACCGAGCCGGCAGCAAGCTCTGCAGGCGCTGCCAGGCCGGCCGGCAGCGGCACTGGCCGCACCGCGCGCTGCCAGCCCAGCCAGCCCAGCAGCAGCGCCACGACAAAGACGGCGGTGGTCGCCGGCAGGCCTAACAGCACCGGCAGCAGCGAAGCCGTGACCACGCCCAGCAGCCCCAAACCTTCGCGCCAGGCGACGATGCGGCTGCGCTGAACCTCATTGCCGCCCAGCATCGCGGCCCAGGACTGGTGCGCCACGCTGAGCGCGCTGTAGCCGGCGTAAGTCAGCATCAGCATGGCCGTGGCCCAAATCACCAACGCATGCGGCTGGCGCACCAGCGGGAAAAACAGCAGCGCAAAACCGGCGGCCAACAGCAGTGCGGCCACCGCTCCCAAAACCAGCACAGCGCGGACCGAACGCGCAAACAGGCGATCCGTCAGCCGCCCCAGCGCCGGGTCGATGAAGGCGTCAAACAGACGCGCGCCCAGCAGCACCGCGCCCAGGGTGGTTAGCGGCACGCCAAACTCGCGCGCATAGTGGTTGGGCAAGATCACATACAGGGGCAGCGCGGCAAAGGCCAGCGCAAAACCCATCAGGCCGTAGGCCAGGCCATTGCGCTTGCCAAAGGCGCCGGTCGGGTCGTCGCCCTCGCCAAGTGTGTCGGACTTCTCAGGTTTCAAGGGGTGGCGCCTGCCAGCAGGGCCGCGCGCATGGCCGGCTCGGAGGTCTTGGGTGACAGCCAGATGCCAAAGAACAGCCGCGAAAACTCGGCGTCGGCAATCTCGCCGCCGCGCTGGCCGTTGACCCAGAAGCGCGCGCCGATGCCGGGTCGGTGCACGCCCAGGATGCGGTCGCCCGCCTTCACATCCGGAAACACGCGGCGCATCTCGGCCAGCCAGGTACGCGCCTGCAGCTCTGAAATCGTGGCGCTGCGGCGCATTTCCTTGAGCGAGCGCTCGGCGATGTCGGCGGCGGCAAAGGCGCGCAGATAGGCCAACTCCAGCGCCAGCGGCTCGCCCGCGTAGCTGGCTGCATTGAAGCCCGGAGCGCCCCAGAGACGCGCGTCATAAACCTGGAAACCCCAGACGCTCAGGCGCGTTTTTCCCAGGAACTTGGCCTGCGGCAAGGCCTCCTTGAGCTCCGGCAGCGCAAGAGCCGCCGCCGGCGCCGGTGGCGGCTCTTGCGCCAGCGCCACCACAGCGCAAACCATCAGCGCGCCAGCCAGCAGCCAGTGCTTCAGGCTTTGCGCAGCGTGTACTGCAACACGTCGGTATTGGCCTCGGCAAAGGCCGCCTCGCAGTAGGCCAGATAAAACTCCCATATGCGCATGAACCTCTTGTCAAACCCGAGTTGGAGCACCCGTGACTCTTGCGCCAGAAACGCGTCACGCCAGAGCTTGAGCGTGTGCGCGTAATCCTGACCAAACGAAAACGCATCGACCACTTCGAGCCCGGCCGCCCGGGCCTGGGCCTGAAAAACCGAGGGCGAAGGCAGGCAGCCGCCCGGAAAGATGTATTGCTGGATGAAATCGGTCGAGTCAATGTAGCGCTCGTAGAGATCGTCCGCAATGACGATGCTCTGAATGCAGGCATGGCCGCCGGGCTTGAGCAGGCGCGCCACCGCCTTGAAGTAGGTTGGCCAGTACTCGCGTCCGACCGCCTCGATCATTTCGATCGAGCAGATCGCGTCGAAAGACTGATCGGCCGCAGGGTTGACGCCGGTCACGCCGATGTCGCGGTAGTCCTGCAAGCGCAGGTCGTGGGTCACGTTCGCTCCGCCGACCCGCGCGCCCTGCGCCGGGATGCCCAGTCGCGCCATGCGCTCCTGAGCCCATTGCAATTGTTCGGTGCTCAAGGTCACGCCGACCAGCGAGGCGCCGAATTCGGTGGTCGCCATTTCGGCCAGCGCGCCCCAGCCGCAACCGATTTCCAGCACCCGGTCGCCGGGCTTGACCCGGGCCATGCGCAGCGCGCGGCGGACCTTGGCGTTTTGCGCTTCCTTCATCGAGGTTTGCGGTGTTTCAAACATCGCCGACGAGTAGTTCATCGTGCCGTCCAGCCACAACTCGTAAAAGGCATTGCCCAGGTCGTAGTGCGCGTGAATGTTCTTCTGGCTGTTGGCTTTGGTGTTGCGGTTGAGCAAATGCTTGAGGCGGTAAGCCAGCCGGCCCAGCCAGGTGCCGTAAATCGCGTCTTCGACTTCCTTGCGGTTGACGATCAGCAGGCGCAGCAGATCGGTCAGCTGCGGCGTGGTCCAGTCGCCAGCGATATAGCTTTCGGCAAAACCGATGTCGCCCGAGCGCAGCGTGGCGCCAAACACCTTCCAGTTGAGCAGCCGCAAGCTGGCCGCGGGGCCCTCGTCGGAGCCAAAACGCTGCGTGCTGCCGTCCGGCAATTGCAGGGTCAGGCTGCCGTGTTTCAGGCGAGCCAACAATTTGAAGATGCTGCGCGCTGCCGCCGGGGCGCCCGCGGGCAAGCTGGAAAACATCGCGCCATGGCGCGTTGCCGGAGAAGCGGAATCAGGTGGTGAATTCATCGTGTCACGAAAAGATCGGGGGGCTTGGGTTTGGAGACGAAAGGCACGTGCTTGCGCCAGAGCTTGAAAGCTTGCCAGTGAATGCGGGCGATCACGCCCAGGGTCATGGCCGGATAGCCCCAGAGGGCTTTGCGCAGGCTGCCGGGGCTGATCGGCTGCAGCGTGCCGCTGACGCTGGTTTGCAGCAAGGGGCCGAGCTCGTCATCATGGTCAACGCGGGCGACGGTTTTTTCAATGCCGTCCCGCCGCGAGCGCATGAAACGAAAGCGGTAGCGGCCCTCAATGCTGCAAAAGGGCGAGACATGAAAGACCTTGTTGGCGCGAAGTTCCTGGCCGTAGAGCGGCGCATCGAGCAAATAACAATGGCGCTCGCCAAAGGTGTTGTTGACCTCGACGACGATGGCGCGCAGCGTGCCGTCCGCGCGATGGCAATACCAAAAACTCACCGGCTTGAAGGTGTAGCCCAGCACGCGCGGGTAGGTGTGCAGCCATATCTCGCCGTCAGCGCCCTTGACGCCTTCGGCCAGCAGCAGGTCGTCCAGCCAGGCCAGGCAATCCGGCCCGCCGGCGCCGTGGTCGCGGTCGTGAAAGCTCAGTAGCGCGCGCCGGTTGCGCGCCAGCGCGCCGCTGCCATCCTGGCGCAGGGCGCGAAGCGGCAGCATCAAAAAATACGTCGGATAGTCAAAGGCGTGGCGCGCCGGCTTCAGGCGGGTGTGGCGCACTTGGCCAAAGCCGATCAGGGCCCGGGCGGGCGCCGGGGTAACAGCCTGCAAGGGGCTCATGCGAGCAACAACTCGCTTGTGGCCTTGGGCGCCTGCACCGGTTCAGCCACCGCACCGGCGCTGTCGCGCAGAAGATCGCTGGCCGCCTGCAGCCCGGACTTCAAGCCGTCTTCATGAAAACCGTAACCGGCCCAGGCACCGCAAAAATAGCTGTGCTGCCGGCCTTGCAAGGTCGGCAGCTCTTTTTGCGCCCGGATGGCCTCGGCATCAAACACCGGGTGCGCGTAATCGAAGCGTCCGAGTACGCGAGCCGCATCAATCGGCGTGACCGGGTTCAGCGAGACGATGACCGACTGCTGAAACGGCAAAGGCTGCAACAAGTTGAGCAGGTAATGCAGGCACACTTGCGCCGACTCGCGGCGGGTGTCTGCTGCGCGCTCGTAGTTCCAGGCAGCCCAGGCCAGCCGGCGCTCGGGCAGCACCGACTCGTCGGTGTGCAGCACCGCGTGGTTCGGCTGGTAACGAATTGCTCCCAGCACCGCTTGCTCGGCCGCACTGGGCTGCGCCAGCAGGGCCAGCGCCTGGTCCGAGTGCGTGGCCACAATGACCTTGTCAAAAGCCTCGACCCGGTGGGCGCCCGCCGGGCCGCTGGTGATGCGCACGCCGCCGGCATGGCGCTCGATGGCATGCACCGGCGTGGCCAGGCGCTTGTCGGCAATGCCGGCGACGATTTTCTCGACGTAGTGGCGCGCGCCGCCTGTCACCGTCCACCATTGCGGCCGGTCGGCGACCTGAATCAGCCCATGGTTATGGCAAAAGCGGACCATGGTGGCGACCGGAAACTGCAACATCTGATCGGTCGGGCAAGACCAGATGCAGCCCATCATGGGCAAAAAATACCAGTCGCGGAATTCGTCCGAGAACCCGTGCTGCCTCAGGAAATCGGCCAGCGGTTGCAGCATGGCGGCTTCGGCGCCGCTGTGGGCCAGCGCCGTGGTCAGCCGGTTAAAGCGAAGAATATCGCGCAACATGCGCCAAAAGCGCCAGTTCAGCAGGTTCCCGCGCTGGGCAAACACGCTGTTCAGGCTGGAGCCGCTCCATTCCAGCGCAGCCCGGCGGGGCGCGGCAGCGGCCGGCACCTTGACCGAAAACGACATGTCGGAGCGGGCGGTGGCCACCCCGAGTTCGGCAAACAGCTTGATCAGGTTCGGGTAGGTGCGTTCGTTGAACACCAGAAAACCGGTATCCACGCCATGGGTGACGGGCCCGCCAGCGCCCGGCAAGGTCAGGTCGACCGTGTGCGTGTGGCCGCCGAAATAGTCGCCCGCCTCGAACAAGCTGATGTCCGCCCGGCCGGCCAGATGGTGCGCCGCCGCCAGGCCCGAAATGCCGGAGCCGACGATGGCGACCCGCAGGCGCTGGCCGGCAGAAGCGGCTGGCTGGGGCGTCGTCATGTCATGCGCCCGACGACAGACCGGCCGCGCGTGGCGCACCGGGCGGGCAGAGACAGGCAGTCGGGATCGTCAGAAATTGCATCTTGTCCAAGGTGTGTCGAGGGTGCGCAACCCTGAAAAAGGCAAAAACTCCAGCTCGCGGGGGAATTATGACCAAAAGGCATTTTTTATTTGGCCGCCAGCATGTTTTCCAGCGCCTTGAGGAAGCGCGGATCCTGCGGATCGACCGTGGAGCCAAAGGCGCTGACCTTGAGACCGTCACGGCTGACGAGGTACTTGTAGAAATTCCAGCGCGGCGCCGTGCCGCTGCTGCTGGCGAGTTGCTTGAAGAAGGGATTGACGTTGCGTCCGGACACCGAGGACTTGACGAACATCGGGAACTTCACATTGAAGGTGTTCTCGCAAAAAGCGGCAATCTCCCGGTTGCTGCCGCGCTCCTGTGAAAAGTCGTTTGACGGGAAACCCAGCACCACCAGACCGCGGTCCTTGAACTTCGAATACAGCGCCTCCAGGCCTTCATACTGAGGCGTGAAACCGCAAAAACTGGCGGTATTGACAACAATCAGCACCTTGCCGGCGTATTGGCACAGGTCCTGGGGTTTTTCGTCCTGCAGTCGCAGAAAGTTGTGCTGCAACAGGGCCGGGCAGGCCGGCTCGGCAGCGGCTTTGGCGCTGGCGCCGGTTTGGGCCGGTGCGGGCCCGGCCAGGCAGATTGCCAGCAAGGCCACCGCGCAGACTGCGGCCGAACGGAGCGTCAGGAAAGATCGGGCCAAAAACATCATCACCCCCAAGTTGGCGCCATAGCGCGGGCCGGTATCGAAAAAACCAAGGCTAACTATATCGGCGATCAACTGGCGCAGTGCAGAGGATGGCCGTTGCCCGGCGCCGGCCTTGGGGCGAGCGACAACATCAGGTCACGCTCGCAGCCTAGAATCCGCCGAACAGGCAGCTGCGCTGCGAGAGGAAATCACATGCTTTATCCGGAATTGTTCAAACAACTCGAAGCGGTCCGATGGGACATGGACAAGGACATTCCCTGGTCCAGTTTCGACGCTGGGAGGCTCTCCGACGAACAGGCCCAAACCATCAAGATGAACGCCATCACGGAATGGGCAGCGCTGCCGGCCACGGAAATGTTCTTGCGCGACAACAAGGACGACAGCGATTTCTCCGCCTTCATGTCGATCTGGTTTTTCGAGGAGCAAAAGCATTCGCTGGTGCTGATGGAGTACCTGCGGCGCTTTCGGCCCGAGCTGGTGCCGACCGAGCAGGAGCTTCACGCGGTGCGCTTCGAGTTCGAGCCGGCGCCCCCGCTGGAGACGCTGATGCTGCATTTTTGTGGCGAGATTCGCCTGAACCACTGGTACCGCTGCGCCAGCGACTGGCACAGCGAGCCGGTCATCAAGCAGATTTACACGCAGCTCAGCCAGGACGAGGCGCGGCACGGCGGCGCCTACCTGCGCTACATGAAGCGCGCCATCAACCACGTCGGCAACGAGGCCAAGGCGGCTTTTTGCAAGGTGGGCGTGCTGATGGCCAGCGCCAGGCGCACGGCCCAGGCGCTGCACCCGACCAATCTGCACGTCAACAAGGCGCTGTTTCCGCGCGACACCATCCAGTCGCGCCTGCCCAACCCCGAGTGGCTGGAGCATTGGCTGGATGCGCAGATCAAGTTTGATGCGGTCTGGGAAAACAAGGTCATCGAGCGCATCTTGCACAACATGAGCCTGCTCATGGAGCAAAGCTTCAAGACCGTGCAAGAACTCAACCGCTACCGCAAGGAAATCAGCCGCGACATCGCTGCAGCCCTGCCCGACGGCAAGGCGGTGCCGGCCTGAAGGGACAAGCCGCCGCAGGCCGACGGCGCCGACGACTCAGATACCGCGCTGTCGGTCCAGATGGAACTGCAGCACGTAGTCGCCAAAGTTGCCGACGTCCAGCGCGCCGCGCACCTCGTCCATCAGGTTCAGGTAGTAGTGCAGGTTGTGAATGCTGTTGAGCATCGGCCCGAGCATTTCGCCGCAGCGGTCCAGGTGATGCAGGTAAGCCCTTGAGAAGTGCCGGCAGGTGTAGCAGCTGCACGTCGCATCGACCGGCTGCTCGTCGGCCTTGTAGCGGGCGTTGCGGATTTTCAAATCGCCAAAGCGCGTGAACATGTGGCCGTTGCGCGCATTGCGTGTAGGCATCACGCAGTCAAACATGTCCACGCCAGCGCCCACGCCTTCGACCAGGTCTTCGGGCGTGCCCACGCCCATCAGGTAACGCGGCTTGTGCGCCGGCAGTCGGTGCGGCGTGTGCGCCATGATGCGCTGCATTTCTTCCTTGGGCTCGCCCACGCTGACGCCGCCAATCGCGTAGCCGGGCAAGTCGAGTTCGACCAGCGCGTCGAGGGACTCCTGCCGCAGGTTTTCAAACATGCCGCCTTGCACGATGCCAAACAGCGCGTTCGGGTTCCCGAGCCGGGTGAATTCGGCAATGCAGCGGCTGGCCCAGCGCAGGCTCAGTTCCATCGACTGGCGCGCTTCGCCTTCGGTGGTGATGTGGCCCTTGGTGTCATAAGGCGTGCATTCGTCAAACTGCATGACGATGTCGCTGTTGAGCACGGTCTGGATCTGCATCGAGATCTCGGGCGTCAAGAACAATTTGTCGCCATTGACGGGCGAGGCGAACTTCACGCCTTCTTCGGAGATCTTGCGCATCTCACCGAGCGACCAGACCTGAAAGCCGCCGCTGTCGGTGAGTATGGGTTTGTTCCAGCTCTCAAAGCGGTGCAGGCCGCCGAACTGCTGCATCACGTCCAGGCCCGGGCGCATCCACAAATGAAAAGTGTTGCCCAGGATGATCTGCGCGCCCATCTCGTGCAGCGACTGCGGCATCACACCCTTGACCGTGCCGTAAGTGCCTACGGGCATGAAAATCGGCGTTTGCACCAGGCCGTGGTTCAGCGTGAGCGTGCCGCGGCGCGCGTGCGTGCCCAGGTAAGCGCCGTCGGCGGGGTCGGTTTTCAGGACTTCAAAATTAAGCATCGCTGGATTGTCTCAGGCGGTTCAGGAGGTGAGTGGTTCAGGCGCCGCTGCCCGTCAGGCTGCGGCGCTCGAGCAGCATGGCGTCGCCGTAGCTGAAGAAACGGTAGCGCGCGGCAATCGCGTGCTGGTACAGCGCCATGATGTGGGCATGGCCGGAAAAAGCGCTGACCAGCATCATCAGCGTGCTTTTGGGCAAATGAAAGTTGGTCAGCAACAAATCAACCACCCGGAACTCGAAACCCGGCGTGATGAAAATATTGGTGTCCTTGCAAGCCTCGCCGAAATGCGCCTGCGATTCCAGCGCCCGCACGGTGGTGGTGCCGACGGCCACCACACGCCCGCCGCGGGCGCGGCAATCGGCGATGGCCTGGCGCGTGGCCGGCGGCACCTCGAAGCGCTCGAAATGCATCAC
>CAJAOB010000246.1 GCA_903941205.1 uncultured Burkholderiales bacterium
GCGGCCATGCCCAGCGAGCCGCCAATCAAAAGCGCCAGCGCCACCGGCACGGTGCCCATCAACAATGACATGCGCCCGCCGTACAGCAGCCGCGTCCACATGTCGCGCCCGAGTTCGTCAGTGCCCAGAAAGTGCTGAGGCGTGCCCACGGGCTTGAGGCGCTTGAGCACGCTGCCCACCGACGGGTCGTTGCTGGTCAACCATGGCGCCAGCAGCGCCGCCGCCGTGATCAGGATCAAGATGCACAGGCAGGCCATCGACAAGGGATCGCGCAGCAGGCGCCGCAGCGCGCCTGACCAGTAGCCCGGGTAAGTCAGCTGCACGGACGCTGCGGCCTTCATGAGCGCACTATCCGCGGGTCAAGCAAGGGCTGGATCATGTCGACCAGCAAATTGAGCAGCACAAAAATCATGGCCAGCACCAGGATGGTTCCTTGCAAGAGCGGAATGTCACGCTGCAAGATGGCGGTGTTCAGCAGCAGCCCGGTGCCGGGCCAGTTGAAGACCGTCTCGACCAGAATCGAGCCCGCCATGAGGTACCCGAGTTGCACGCCAATCACGGCCAGTGCCGTGGGCGCAATGTTCTTGACCAGGTGCCTGAACACCTGCGCCGAACCCATGCCTTTGGCCACCAGTCCGACAATGAATTCCTGCTTGAGCGTGTCGGCCACCAGCGCACGCACCGTGCGCATCACGATGCCGGCCGGAATCGCCGCCAGGGTGACAGCCGGCAAGATGATGTAACGCAGATGCTCGGCATTCCAAAGCCAGGAACCCGAGCCGCCCGGGCCGGCGCCCATGGCCGGCAAAAGATTCAGCTGCACCGCGAAAATGGCCACCAGCACGATGCCCAGCCAGTAATGCGGAATAGACACCCCGGCAATCGCCAGCGCGGACAAGAACCGGTCGGTGGCCGTGCCGTGCAGGTAGCCAGCGATCACGCCCAGCAAACCGCCAATGCCAAAGCCCAGCGCCGAAGCCAGCACCGCCAACAAGATGCTGTTGCCTATGGCGCTGCCGATCTCCAGGCTGACCGCCCTGCCCGTGCTGATGGACTGGCCCAGGTCGCCGTGCAAGGCGCGCCCGAGCCAGATGCCGTACTGCTGCACGAGCGGCTTGTCCAGGCCGTAGCGCGCCTTGACCGCCTCAACCATCTCTTGCGATGCATCCGCGGGCAAGACCGCCGACAAGGGGTCGCCCGGCGCCAGATAAACCAGTGCAAAGCACAGCGCACTGACGACGAAGGCGATCGGCAGCGCGTACAGCAGCCGCTTCAAGAGATAGTTGAGCATTCAGCAGCGTCAGTCCATGGTGATGGCAGAAAAATCGACAAACCAGTTTTGCGGCTGAACATAGCCCTTGACCTTGGGACTCATGGCGCGGGGCGCCACGTCGTGGGCAACAAACAGGAACAAGGCTTCGTTGACGAATTTCTCATGCGCCTTGCGAATCAGCGCCAACTGCTTGTCAGCGACAAACTCGTTGCGCACGCCGTCAAACAGCGCATCCATGGCCGGGTCCGCGTAGTAACCCCAGTTGGTGCCCTTGGGCGGCATCAGGCGGCTGTCCACGTGGCGCATCAGCGCGGTGAACGGGTCCTGGCTGAAGTAGGAGCTGTTGGTCGTGGTGGCGCCCTTGGAGCCAGCGTCTTTGGCACCTGCGCGCCAGTTGGCCAGCAAGGCGTTCCAGTCGCGCACATCAAACTCGACCTGAATGCCGATTTCGGCGAGGTTCTGCTGGATGAACTCGTTCATCACCAGGGGCTGCATTTGCCCGCCGCCTGAAGGCGAGATGATCGACTTGATCTTCAGCGGCTTGTCTTTGGAATAACCCGCTTCAGCCATCAGCGCCTTGGCCGCGGCCGGGTCGTATTTGACGTCAAAGGTCGGCTTGCCAAACCACGGGCTGTTGGGCGGCACCATGCCCTTGGCCGACACCATCATGCCGCCCAGCAGCGACTTCATGCCTTCGCGGTCGATTGCCAGATTGGCGGCCTTGCGAATGCGGATGTCGTTCCAGGGCGAGCCTTCGACGCGGGAGAAATGCCAGGGCCAGACATGCGGGTAGACATTGCTGACCAGTTTGAAGTTGGCCGCTTTCAGGCTGTCCATGGCGTCCGGTGGTGGCAGTTCGATCCAGTCGACCTGGCCCGAGCGCAGCGCCGCCACGCGCGCCGACGCATCAGGCACGGGCAAGAGCACCAGCGAGTCGAGTTTGGGCACGCGCTTTTTGTCCCAGTAATCCGCGTTGCGCACCAGCACCGCGCGCTCGCGCGGCGTGTAGCTTTGCAGCTTGAAAGGGCCGGTGCCCGAGGGCTTGGCCAAAAAGGCGTCCCAGCTCTTGCCGACCGCCGCCCATTGCGCCGGACTCGACATCACGATCCAGGCCATCTGGAAAGGCAGCAGCGATTCGGGCTCCTTGGTGATGATTTCAACCGTGCGCTCATTGACTGCCTTGTAGCTTTGCACCGACGGAATGCGACCACGGCCTTGCGCGGCCTGGCGGGTGTCAAACTGCTCGGCCTGCTGGTTCAGGATCTTGTCGAGGTTCCAGACCACGGCTTGCGCATTGAAGGCCGAACCGTCGTGAAACTTCACGCCCGGGCGCAGGGTAAAGGTCCAGCGCGTCTTGTCCTTGGCATCCACCACCCAGGCCGAAGCCAGGCCGGGAATCAGGGTGACGGGCTTGGTCGAGGTCGACAGGTCATAGCCCACCAGGGCCTCAAAAACCGTGTAACCCATGAAGCGCATGCCTTCAGCGCCCTGATCGGTCTGACCGTTGGGCAAGGGAATATCAGACGAGGTCATGGCGATGCGCAGCGTGCCTGCCGCCAGCGCCTGACTGGCGGAAACCGCCATCAAGGCACCCACGGCCAAAACCGCCAGGGCCTGTTTGCCGCCCCTCAGAGCGACGCTGAGCGGCGACGCCAAACCGGAAAATCTAAAGTTCTTCATGGCTATCCTTTTCAGTGAAATATCGAGTTGAGACCTCGGCCCTGATAAGCCATTTTCATGCCAGCCGACCAAGAAAATATATTTTCACACAAGCCGAGCAAAAGTCCATAGAAATCAAGCGCTTGGATAAAAACCATGCCATCCCCTGGGTGGACCGGTCAGCCACACAGGCCGTCGGCCAGGCAAGACCGCCCGTTGTTGGTGCGTGATGCGCTGCCCCGGTGCAGCGCCAAGACCCGGCGGCGCGCTGCGAGCCGCCAAGCAAGCCCTAAAACTCGCCCAGCGCGTCGTGGCGCGCTTCAATGGCGGCCAGGCGCTCGCGTCCGGGGTGACCCGACAGTTCGATGGCACTGTTGACCAGCGCGTGGCACAAGGCCACCACTGCCGCGTGGTTGTCAAAAGGATGGGTGGAAGCGCAGGCGCATTGCAAGTGCCAGGTCACATCGGTCTGGCGCGCCACTTTTTCGTCGGTGATGTAGAGCACGGAAGCGCCCGTCTGCACCAGCTGCGCCAGGATCGCCCGCAAGCGCGCGGGCCGGCGGCGCAAGCCGAACACCACCACCATGTCAGCGGCGCCCATGCTGGCGATGTACTCGCCAAAGGTGCCGCCCGGGCTCGGGAAGACCTGCACATCTTCCTTGACCTGAAACAGCTGCACGCGCAGGTAGCTCGCCAGGCTCTGGCTGGAGCGAAAACCGGTCACCCAGACCTTGCGGGCGCCCAGCATGCGCAGCGCAATCGCGTTGACATCGTTCTCGGCGAGGCGGGCAAAAGTCCAGCGCAGGTTCTCCAGGCCCTGCTCCAGATGCTCGCCAAGCGTGCTCCCGGGCGAGACCGCCAGACGCCCCGCCAGAAACAGCGGTGAGCCACTGTTTTTTTCTTCGCGGACATGCCGGCGAGCGGCGTCAAAAGTGCTGTAGCCGAGCCGGCGCACGAGGCGCGTCACGGTGGCATTCGACACACCAGAAAGTTGGGCCAGTTCGGAAGCCGAATAGCTGGCCAGTTCCCCCGGGAAATCGAGCAAAAACTCCGCCAGCCGCTTTTCGGTCGGGTGCAAGCTGTTCAGGCTGTCGCGCAGCCGGGTAAGAAATGAGGGTACTGGGGCCGAGGGAGATTTCATGGGCGCAAGCCGTCAGGAAACGGGGCTGTCAGGCGGGTTTGCAGAGGGCCGCCACAGATGAATCCCTGCTGGCGGGCTGTTTCTTTAAGCGGCCATGGTAGCCCACGAGGCCTGCTGCCAGATCGCCAACGGCAGTTCGCGAATGCGCCAGCTACTTGGTAATTAGCGCGCGATAGGCGCTGAAACTGACCGAGTGCCTTGAATCGGGCCAGGACGTTTGCCTTTGGGCCAAGGAGAATACGCAACGGAGTAGCTATCCGGCGTTGATTCCGGTCACGGCGCGCTTGCCATGAACCGCACGAAGCCAAGCCGGGCATGCGATTTAGGTTTGTGTTGGACGGACTGCCACGCGCATTTACAGTTAGCCTCGCGACGCCTACCCTAGACCCGATCGGGGGAGCAGGGAACAATCCTGGCGACCGTCACCTGGCGTTGCCGGGGCGTCACTTTCGGCTAGGGATCATGTTCAAAACTCCGCCCGCCCCCTCGATTAAGGCACGCAAATTGCTGGCTCTAACGACATGAAACAAACAGACCTTGGCCTCGATCTCAGTACCCGGCGCACGCGCAAGC
>CAJAOB010000247.1 GCA_903941205.1 uncultured Burkholderiales bacterium
ACCGCCCAATTCTTCGGCTGTCACTTCTTCGTGCGTCACGGTTTTAACAACCTCTGGACCTGTGACAAACATGTAAGAGCTGTCTTTGACCATGAAGATGAAATCGGTCATGGCGGGTGAATACACCGCACCACCCGCCGAGGGACCCATGATCATGCTGATCTGCGGAATCACGCCGCTGGCCATCACATTGCGCTGGAACACATCGGCATATCCGCCTAGCGAGGCCACGCCCTCCTGAATGCGCGCGCCGCCCGAGTCGTTCAGGCCGATCACCGGCGCGCCGACCTTCATGGCCTGGTCCATCACCTTGCAGATTTTCTCGGCATGCGCTTCCGACAAGGCGCCGCCGAACACCGTGAAGTCCTGGCTGAAGACGAACACCAGCCGGCCGTTGATCATGCCGTAGCCGGTGACCACGCCGTCGCCGGGAATCTTGTTGTCCTGCATGCCGAAGTCGGCGCAGCGGTGCTCGACAAACATGTCCCACTCTTCGAAAGTACCTTCGTCGAGCAAGAGCTCGAGCCGCTCACGCGCCGTCAGCTTGCCCTTGCCGTGCTGTGCGTCAATGCGCTTTTGACCACCGCCGAGTCGGGCTGCGGCGCGTTTTTGTTCAAGTTGTTCGAGGATGTCCTGCATGGTTTTCTCTCTTTTTAAAGTCCGAAACTTGGTGCTGGTTAAAACAATGGGAATCCCGTCTTGCCGACCATGGTTTGACGCGCTTGAGCCCGCCTGCGCTGCATCGCGTGGCTGACCATGACAGCGCGGGGCATGGGCGCGCACGCAGTGCCCATCATGGCTTGTGCCCCTGCGCCGCGAGCAATTGCCGCGCCGCCGTTGAAGCGGGAAGACGACCCGCAAGCACTTGCTCGACCAGCTGAGGCAGCACGGCGCTGACCGCAGGGTCTTGCCTGAAAGCCTGCTTGAGACCGGCGTCAATGCGCTCCCACATCCACGCCAGCGATTGCTGCTGCCGCCGCTGCGCGAGCCGGCCGTTGGCGGTTTGCAGCTGACGAAACTCCTGCACCGCCTGCCAAAAGACGTCGACCCCCTCGCCCTGGAGCGCGCTGAGCTGCAAGACCCGGGGATGCCACTGCTGGTCGTAGGCCTTGGCCTGCGCGCTGCCCATGGCGTTGTTGACCAGACCGAAGAGCCGCATGGCCGAGGTGATCTGCGCCTGGGCCCGCATAGCGGCGTCGGCGTCAATGTCGGCCTTGTTGATGACCACCAGATCAGCCAGTTCCATCACGCCTTTCTTGATGGCCTGCAAATCGTCGCCCGCGTTGGGCAGTTGCATCAGCACGAACATGTCAGTCATGTTGGCCACGGCCGTCTCAGACTGGCCCACGCCCACGGTCTCGACGATCACCACGTCATAGCCAGCAGCTTCGCAGACCAGCATGGCCTCGCGCGTTTTCTCGGCAACGCCGCCCAGCGTGCCGCTGGAGGGGCTGGGGCGGATGTAGGCGCGCTCATGCACAGACAAGCGCTCCATGCGCGTCTTGTCGCCCAGAATGGAGCCACCCGAGACGCTGGACGAAGGGTCTATCGTCAGCACCGCCACGCGGTGGCCCTGCGCGATCAGGTGCAATCCCAGCACTTCAATGAAAGTGGATTTGCCGACGCCCGGCACGCCACTGATGCCCAGGCGAAAAGCCTGTCCAGCGTGCGGCAACAGCGCAGTGAGCAAGGCATCGCCCTGGACCCTGTGGTCACTGCGGGTCGATTCGAGCAGCGTGATGGCCTTGGCGATGGCGCGGCGCTGGGCTGCGGGCTCACCGCCAAGGATGGGCGCGAAAAGCGCCGAAGTCGAAGGCGGGGGCATGCCCTTCGATACCTCAGGGCGAACGGCCGGGGAGAAAGCCATTGAACCACTCCCACCCCGTTCGCCCTGAGATATTGAAGGGCCAGGCCCCGAGAGCGCAACGCCATCCCCACCCCGTTCACCCTGAGTTATCGAAGGGCCAGACCTCGCCAGCGCAACCCCATCCCCACCCCGT
Organism: uncultured Burkholderiales bacterium; assembly: GCA_903941205.1. GTDB lineage: Bacteria > Pseudomonadota > Gammaproteobacteria > Burkholderiales > Burkholderiaceae_C > Polaromonas. The sequence continues at coordinate 2,001 of CAJAOB010000247.1, forward strand.
TCACCCTGAGGTATCGAAGGGCCAGCCCCCGAGAGCGCAACGCCATCCCCACCCCGTTCGCCCTGAGGTATCGAAGGGCCAGACCTCGCCAGCGCAACCCCACCCCCATCCCGCTCACCCTGAGGTATC
>CAJAOB010000248.1 GCA_903941205.1 uncultured Burkholderiales bacterium
AGGAAAGCCACCTGCGCGAACAAATGGTCGAGCTCATCACCATCACCGAGAGCTTTTACGCCTGCGGCGTGGCCGCCAGCGTCTACGGCAAGGCCGACGAACACAGCCAGACCTTCATGCCCGACCCGGTGTTTTCCAACATCGGCAAGCTGCTGCTGGCCACCAAAATCTACGACATGCACCGCATCGCGCACTACGTCAGCGGCGGCCTCATCGTCACCCTGCCCGGCCCCGACGAAGACCACAACCCCGAGACAGGCGCCCGGCTGTCGGAGGTGCTGCGCGCCAACCCGAACGTGCCCTACGAGCAGCGCATAGAAACCGCCCGCTTCATTGAAGACCTCACGGCGGGCTACCAGGGCGGCTGGTACAGCGTGATCAGCCTGCACGGCGGCGGCTCGCCAGCCGCCATGAAGCAGGAGATTTACCGCAATTACCCGGTCGGCTCCAAGGTAGAACTGGTGGAACGGATATTGGAGCGCGGTGTAGCGCACGATCCCGAACGCGCCATCACCCAAAACCGCCAGCCCGGAAAATGCTGCGATACCGGCTGCACCACACCCGGGCAGCCCGTCATGATCGACTTGCCGGACGTGGAGACGACGCTGCCGTCAAGACGCGAAGCCGCAGCGCAGCAAACACCGGGGCCTGCGAAAGAAAGAACAAACAAGCGCCCGAATTGAAAAAGGCGCGACTGCAGCCTCAAAGGCTCGCAGCCGCGCCTGGCGCTCATGTCACGCCCAAACAGCCTTAAAGGCCGATCAAACCGCCGTCGTTGCGGGTGATGACCAGCGTGGCCGAACGCGGCCGGCCGGTCTGACCATAACCCTGGTTACCAGGCCAGGCACTTTCCAACGCAAACTGCGCCGCTGTGCCCAGGGCCGGTGTACTTTCACCCGGGTGCTGGATGTTGACAAACAAGGTCTTGCCATCTTCCGTCTCGGTGATACCCGTGACTTCAGCACCTTTGGGGGCTACCAGGAAGCGGCGCAGGCGGGACTCGCCCAAGGCAGCACCGATGAAGGTGTCCTGCTTGCCGGTCACTTGCGCGCCGTTGATCGTCATGGCGTTGCTGACCGTGATCTTGCCGCCATCGCCCACTTGACCAGGCACGGCTGCCAGCAGCATGCAATTGGTCTCGTCGGTCATGGCGCCGTCATCGGTCTGAATCCAGCAGATGCCGGTGGCTTTGCTGAACCAGAGGCCGTCCGGTGAAGAGAATGCGTTTTTCGCGGTCAAACCGGACAGATTGGCAGCACCGGCGTCTTCTTCAGCGCCAAAGACAAAGATATCCCAGGCAAAGCCGGCAGCGGTTGAATTGTTGCCGTCTTCCTTGAAGCGGATGATGTGACCGTTCGGATTGCCGGCACCCTTTTTGCCATCCACATCCATGTAAGCGCGCGGGTTGGCTGCATCGACCTTGACCGGTGTGCGATTGCTTGCGTTGTTATTGGTCAGCGCAAAGTAGATTTCACCGTTGCTGTGATTGACAGCGCCCCACTCGGGACGGTCCATCTTGGTCGCACCCAGCGCATCGGCTGCATGGCGCGCATTGACCAGCACGTCGGCCTGGTTGGCGAAGCGGTAAGCGCTGTGGTTGGCGATGCGCGGGTCGGTGATCGTCATCTCAATCCACTGGCCTTTGCCATCCGCATTGAACTTCGCCACATACAACTTGCCCTCTGACAAGTACTTGTCGCCGGCCGCCATGCCGCCGCCAACGTCCTTGGCGTCCCACAAGGCAGTGGACACAAATTTGTAGATGTACTCGTTGCGCGAATCGCAGCCCATGTAGAAGGCCAGTGGTGCGCCCACTTTAGGCAGACCGCAAACCGCCGCCTCGTGGGCAAAGCGACCCATGGCCACGCGCTTGGCGGGCACAGCATTGGGTGCCAGCGGATCAATCTCCACGTTGTAGCCGAAGGTGTTGGGTTCGTTGCGGAAATCATCTGCTGGTGTGGCTCCCACGGCAGCGATGTTCCAGCGGGCAAAGCGATCGTCCGTTGCTGACACTGTGTGCCAGCCCTGGCTGCGTTCTGTTTTATTGGCGCTGGTCAGCGGTGCACTGGCCACGCCATAACGCTTGTTCGAAGCCACCATCTTGGCATCGACTGGCTTGCTGCCCATGGGCATCTGGAAATACACGGCCCAGTTTTCCTCGCAGGCCAGGTAAGTGCCCCAGGGTGTTTTGCCGTGACCGCAGTTGTTCAAGGTGCCGCGACTGGTGGCGCCGGTGCGGTCATAGCGCGTGGCCATGAGCGCGCGAATGTCGGCCAGATGCGCTGCAGGGCCTGTGATGCGAACCGGTGTCTGCGGTGTCACGCGGCGGTTCAGCGGCGAATCCAGCTTGTAGCTCCAGCCGGCTGCGGTCTTGCTCAACTCGACAATCGACACCCCATGCAGATTGATTTCTTTCAGGACTTCGAGCTCAGGGCGGCTGCCCAGATCCCATTGGCCGAACTGGTCAAACTTGAGCCCTGAGACGCCGTTGGATGTCTGGCCTTTGGCATGCAGAAAATGGGCCTCTGCAGAGCTTTCGTGGTTGACGCTCAAGACAGCGCGACCCGTGTCCTTGGTAGAAAATTTGCCAGCGGCGTCGATGTAATAGATGTCCATGCCATCGTGCTGGTCACCAATGCGGGCTGACCAGTCATCGCTTTCAATACCGCGGTTGCTGTAGGCGCCAACACTGGCGTTGAGAGGGTCACCGCTGGCGTGCAGGATCTTGTAGCTGTAGCCTGGCGGAAGAATCACGTTGTCCAGAATGCTTTTGTCAACATTGGCAAAGCCCAGTGCAGCAGATTTGCCGGATGCAGGCCTTACGCCTACGCTGGCGCAACCGGGCAACATGGCCATGGCTGACAAGGCGGCCAGCCCGAATCCGCCTTGAATCATGCGGCGGCGCGACGGGTTTTCAATCGCTTTTTGCAGCACATTCTGAAAGTGTTCGTTGTTCGACTGGTTGCACATGTCGTCGTCAAAGTTGTGTGACATAAAGGCTCCAAAGGATTAAAAATAAGTTTGCTAAAAACCGGCCCGATGGCCACAGGACCAAAGGCGCACGGGAGATTGAAACGAAGCCATGTGACAGTGTGATGTCACATCCCGGCCTTGCTGCCTTGTCACGCAACTGACATGCAGCAAGGCGAAAATCACAAACAGCCTGAGTGGGCAGTGATAACAAGGAATTGCAATGAAAGTCGGCATCAACGGCATGGGCCGCATCGGGCGTTTGGCACTGCGTGCGGCCATGGGTGCGGCGCACAGACCGGCCGATGACCCGCGCCAGGCCAACCGCCTGGAGGTGGTTCATCTCAATGAACTCAAGGGGGGTGTTGCAGCCACGGCCCATTTGCTGGCTTTTGACAGCGTGCAGGGCCCCTGGCGCGCCGACATCGCCGCCGAGGGCGAGAGCGCGATTCGCGTCAACCAGCAAACCCTGTCCTTCAGCGCCCACGGCCAGGCTGCCGACATTCCCTGGGGTGACATGGGGGTCGAACTGGTGCTGGAATGCACCGGCAAGTTCCTCACACCCGAAACCCTGCAAGGCCACTTTGAACGTGGTGCCAAGCGCGTGATCGTCGCCGCCCCGGTCAAGGTGGGCAATATTCTCAACATTGTGGTGGGCGTGAACCACGAGCGCTACAACCCGGCCACAGACCGCATCGTTACCGCTGCATCGTGCACCACCAACTGCCTGGCTCCGGTCGTGAAGGTCATTCAGGAAAACCTGGGCATCCGGCACGGCCAGATCACCACCATTCACAACCCGACCAACACCAACCTGGTGGTTGACGCACCGCACAAGGACTTGCGCCGCGCCCGCAGCGCCATGATGAGCCTGGCCCCGACCACCACCGGCAGCGCCACCGCGATTGCGCTGATCTACCCGGAACTCAAGGGCAAACTCAATGGCCATGCGGTGCGCGCGCCCGTGTTGAACGCCTCTTTGACCGACTGTGTTTTTGAACTGCAGCGTGCCACCACGGCAGACGAAGTGAACGCGCTGTTTGCGGCGGCCGCGAAAGGAGAACTGGCGGGCATCCTCGGCTACGAGGAAAGGCCGCTGGTCAGTGCCGACTACGCCGGCGACACCCGCAGTTCCATCGTCGATGCTCTCTCGACCATGGTGACCGACGGCACCATGCTCAAGGTCTACGCCTGGTATGACAACGAGATGGGCTATGCCTGCCGCATGGTGGACCTGGCTTGCCACATGCAAAGCGCAGGGGTCTGAGCCGCGTGTCAAACGCCTCCACACCCAGGCTGACCAGCGCCAGCGAAGCCACGCGCAACTACGCCATCGTCACCGCCGCCTACTGGGCTTTCACCCTGACCGACGGCGCCTTGCGCATGCTGGTGCTGATGCACTTTTACAGGCTGGGCTACTCGCCCTTCACGCTGGCCTTCCTGTTTTTGCTGTACGAGGCGGCGGGCGTGCTGGCGAACCTGATCGGCGGCTGGCTGGCCACGCGCTACGGCATCGCCCGCATGCTCGCGGTCGGCCTGAGCACGCAAATCATCGGATTTTTCCTGCTGTCCTTTCTCGACCCGGCCTGGACGGCCACGATGTCAGTGGCTTGGGTGGTGCTGGCCCAAGGCATCTGCGGCGTGGCCAAAGACCTGACCAAGACCGCCAGCAAATCGGCGATCAAGATCACCGCGGACCAGGCCAAGAACCAGGGCTCCGGGCAATTGTTCAAGTGGGTCGCCTGGTTCACAGGCAGCAAGAACGCCATGAAAGGCGTCGGCTTCTTTTTGGGCGGCCTGTTGCTGGATGCGCTGGGTTTTGCCGGAGCGCTCTGGACCATGGCCGGCTTGCTGGCGCTGGTGCTGCTGGGAGTGGTGATCTATGTGCCGCCACTGATGGGCAAGAGCAAGGCCTCGGGTTCGGCCCGGGAGCTGTTTGCAAAGAATCGCGGCATCAATCTGCTGGCTGCGGCGCGTGTCGTTCTGTTTGGCGCTCGCGACGTCTGGTTTGTCGTCGGCGTTCCCGTGTTTCTCTATGCCTCGGGCTGGACGTTCACCATGGTGGGCACCTTTCTGGCGCTGTGGACCATTGGCTACGGGCTGGTGCAGGCGCTGGCGCCCAACATCGTGCGGCGCAGCGCGGACGGCCTGAGCCGGGAAGTGCCTGCGGCGCGCTGGTGGTCAGGCGCTTTGACCGCGGTGCCGATCTTGCTGGCCGCTGCGGTAGCTTTGAAAGTTCCGCAACTGCAATGGCTTGTCGTGGGCGGCTTGGGCTTGTTCGGCATCGCCTTCGCCGTCAACTCCTCGGTTCACTCCTACCTGGTGCTGGCCTATGCCGGCAGCGAAAAGGCCGCCGAAGACGTGGGCTTTTATTACGCCGCCAACGCCCTCGGGCGGTTTTTTGGAACCCTGCTCTCGGGCCTGTTGTACCAATGGGGCGGCTTGCTTTACGCCTTGATCGGCTCAGCCCTGATGCTGGTGGTCTGCTGGCTGGTGACGCTGGCACTGCCCACGCAGCCGCCCGCTACCCGCTCATGAGCTGCGGCCCGGTGCAGAGCCGCTTGATGCTTCTGGCTGCGTGCGAGGGGCCTGAGCGATGGCGAGCGAACGCATGAGCGCGATGGCATCACGCGCGCAAAGTCGCGGCGAAGAACTGGCCAACAGTGCAAGTCACGGCGCAGCGCTCTTCGCTGCTGTCGCTGCGGTGCCTTTTCTGCTTGATTCAACGCGCCATGGCAGCAGTGCAAGCCTTGCCGGCGCGCTTGTTTTTGGCCTGACCCTGGTGGCGCTTTACGCGGCCTCAACGCTTTATCACGCCCTGCCGGAGGGTCGCCACAAGCAGCTTTTTCTCAGGCTTGATCATGGCGCCATCTATTTTTTCATTGCCGGCAGCTACACCCCTTTCGCTCTGGCAGCCATGCAGGGTGTGCGCGGGTGGCTGCTGCTCGGGATGGTCTGGTCGCTCGCGCTCGTCGGGGCCACGCTCAAGATTCTCAGCCGCCTTTCAGCGCCGTGGCTGTCCACCGGGCTCTACCTCCTCATGGGATGGCTGGTGCTCGCGGCCGCCCTGCCCGCCGTCAGGAGCGTGCCCCAGGCCGTCATGGACCTGCTGGTCTACGGGGGGCTGGCCTACACGCTGGGGGTTTTCTTCTTCGTGCTTGATGCACGCGTGAAGTACGCGCACACGATCTGGCACGGCTTTGTGGCCGTGGGCTCGGCCTGTCATGGTCTGGCTGTGCTGGGCTGTGCACAGTAGCCGCGTGACGGCCCGGCCTGACGCACGGCGCCAAGCGCTTTTTCCCCATGGCGCCGGCGCGCACAACACGCATAAGCCCGATGACTGCAGTGCTATGCTGCCCCACGAAATACAACGACGATCTATGCAAAACGGAACCCGACTGGCAGCTGTGGACTTGGGCTCCAACAGCTTTAGACTTGAAATTGGCCGGCTCGATGAGGGCCTGATCCATCCTACGGAATACCTGAAGGAAACTGTTCGGCAGGGTAACGGCCTGGACGCGGAACGGAACCTGACACCCGAGGCCATGCAGCGCGGCTGGGACTGTCTGGCACGCTTTGGCGAACGACTGGCCGGCTTCAAGAAAGGCCAGGTGCGCGCTGTCGCCACGCAAACCTTGCGCGAAGCCAAAAATCGTGAGGTATTTCTCAGCCGCGCCAATCAGTTGCTGGGCTTTCCCATCGATGTGATTGCCGGGCGCGAAGAGGCTCGACTGATCTACCAAGGCGTCGCGCATCTGCTGCCGCAGTCGAACGAGCGCAGGCTGGTCATCGATATCGGCGGGCGATCAACCGAAATGATTTTGGGCCAGGGGCTGACGCCGCGGACTATGGAATCCTGGCGCGTCGGCAGCGTCGCCTGGTCCATGAAGTATTTTCCGGAAGGCCTGTTCTCGGCCAGCGCCTTTGAGGCGGCCGAGATAGCCGCCAAGGCCGTCCTGGAAGACGCCATGCAGGCTTTTGGCGCGGCCCACTGGGACACGGCTTACGGCTCCTCGGGCACCGTCGGCGCGGTCAGCGATGCACTCCAAGCCGCTGGCTGGCCCCCGGGCC
>CAJAOB010000249.1 GCA_903941205.1 uncultured Burkholderiales bacterium
CCAGCGCGAAACCACGCTGGTCTGGAACCGCCGCACCGGCCAGCCGATTCACCATGCCATCGTCTGGCAGGACCGGCGCGCCGAAGCCACTTGCGCGGCATTGCGTGCAGAGGGCAAAGCCGGGCTGATCCAGCAAAAGACCGGCCTGCTGATTGACGCCTACTTTTCCGGCAGCAAGCTCAAGTGGCTGCTCGATGAAGTCCCCGGCGCGCGCGCGCAAGCCGAGCGCGGTGAACTCGCTTTCGGCACCATCGACAGCTGGCTGCTTTGGCAACTCACTGGCGGCGCGCTTCACGCCACTGACGTGAGCAACGCATCGCGCACCATGCTGTTCAACGTGCATGCCAACGCCTGGGATTCGGAGCTGCTGGGGCTGCTGGACATCCCCGAAAGCCTGATGCCCGCAGTGCTGCCATCGAGCGCGCACTACGGCCACACTGCGGCGGCCTTGCTCGGCGCGCCTGTCGCCATCGGCGGCGTGGCCGGCGACCAGCAAAGCGCCTTGTTCGGGCAAGCCTGCTTCAAGGAAGGCATGGCCAAGAACACCTACGGCACCGGTTGCTTCATGCTGATGCACACCGGTCACAAGTTCCAGACCTCGCACAACGGCTTGCTCACCACCAGCGCCGCCCAGACCAGCAGCCAAACCGAGTTTGCGCTGGAGGGAAGCGTTTTTGTGGGTGGCGCCGTGGTGCAGTGGTTGCGGGACGGGCTGCAAGCCATTCAGAGCAGCGCAGACGTCGAGGCGCTGGCGCGCAGCGTGCCCGACGCCGGCGGGGTCATGATGGTGCCCGCCTTCACTGGCCTGGGGGCGCCGTACTGGCAGCCCGATGCCCGGGGCACCTTGACCGGCTTGACGCGCGGAACCACGCTCGGGCACATCGCCCGCGCATCCCTTGAAAGTATTGCCTACCAAAGCGCGGCGCTGCTGCACGCCATGAGCCGCGACGCGGTGGCGGCTGGCGCAGCGCCGGTCGCCGAGCTGCGCGTGGACGGCGGGGCCTGCGTCAATGACCTGCTGATGCAGTTCCAGGCCGACTTGCTCGGGATTGCGGTCGTCAGGCCCGCGGTCACCGAAACCACGGCGCTGGGCGCAGCCTATCTGGCCGGGCTCTCGAGCGGCCTGTATGCGGACAAGGACGAGCTGGCTGCGATGTGGCGCGCCGACAAGACCTTTTTGCCGACCATGAGCCGCGACCGCGCTGCCAGCCTGATGGCCGGCTGGGAGCGCGCCGTGCGGCAGGCGGTACAGGCGTGACGGGCACACGCTGAGATCACTTGGCAGGCTGCGTCAGCGACAATTTAGCCCGGTCCCAAACCGGCCCGCGCAGGCCGCGAGCCCAGGACCAGGCCCCCTCACCCGAGTTGCAAAGGAAAAAATGAGCACGCCCAGCCCCCTCAGCGCATTACAGATCGCCTTTATTGGCGGCGGCAATATGGCCAGCGCCATCATCGGCGGCTTGCTCAAGCGCGGCCTGGCACCCGGCCAGATCCAGGTGATCGAGCCGTTCGCCGAACAAGCTGAACGGCTCAGAGCGCAATTTGGCGTGTCGGTCATGCCCGCCGCCGGGGCCAGTCTGGCGCGCGCCGGCCTGGTGGTCTGGGCCGTCAAGCCGCAAATTTTCAATGATGCCGCAGCGCCCGTGCGGGCCCACACCCTCACCGCCCTGCATCTGAGCGTGGCTGCGGGCATCCGCTCAGACAGCATTGCACGCTGGCTCGGCACCGAGCGCGTGGTGCGCGCAATGCCCAACACACCCGCCCTGATTGGTCAGGGCATGACGGCGCTGCTGGCACGACCGGCCGTGACGGCCGCTGACCGGCTCATCATTGAATCCGTGGTGCAGACCACGGGCGCGCATTTGTGGCTGACGCATGAAGAGCAACTCGACGCCGTGACAGCGCTGTCCGGCTCCGGCCCGGCCTATGTGTTTTATTTCATTGAAGCCATGATTGAAGCCGGCACAGAAATGGGACTGGACGCCGATCAGGCCAGACAACTGGCCATCGCCACATTCACCGGCGCCTCAGCGCTGGCGCAAGCCTCCGAGGAGCCGCCGCAAGCGCTGCGCGCCCGCGTCACATCCAAGGGTGGCACCACTTACGCCGCGCTCACGGCCATGGAGCACAGCGGCGTCAAGTCACAGTTCAAAAAGGCCATGCAAGCGGCGCGGCAACGTGCGGTCGAGCTCGGCGACGAGTTTGGCGCTGACTGATTGGGGCAAACGCCGCTGGCGCAGTAAATGACTTCCTGCCGAGCAAACATAGTCTTACAAGCCAGACAAATTGATGCATGATGATCACTGCCAGGCTTGGAGCAAGGGTCAAAGACGTGAAGCCTGAAAACGTTGGAATCATGTGGTCAAGCCGTTTCCCGCTGAAGTGACTTGGCTCAACAAATCCTCGCCCTGACATCGCCCGTACTTCCAACCTTGGATATTTCATGAAAAAAGCCCTGACCCTTCTTGCCAGCTTTGTTGCCCTGGCCCTGCCCCTGACGCTCGTCTCGGCCCCCGCCGCAGCCCAAGGCAGCGCACCTGCTGCGGCTCCAGCCGCAGCTCCAGCCGCAGCCCCTGCTGCTGCGCCGACAGACAAGGCAACACCTCCCGCCAAAGCCAAGGCGAAAAAAGCCAAGAAAGCTAAAAAGACCAAGCCAGCCTCCAAAGCCAAGCCAGCTGCCTGAACTGCCTGAATTGCCTGAAGCAAGGCAGAAACCAAAAAAAGCCCGCTTCGAGCGGGCTTTTTTTGGGTCTCTGCAAAACGCGGCGAGGTCGGCTTCAGACCGTTGCGCCCGCGTTCGGGTCGTTGGGGTCTTCATCTTTCTTGCTGGTCGGCTTGATCAGGTCCTCGCGCTTGATCCCCAGCCACATGGCGATGGCCGCCGCCACAAACACCGACGAGTAGATGCCGAACAGGATGCCGATGGTCAGGGCCATCGCAAAATAATGCAGCGTAGGACCGCCGAACAGCAGCATCGACAGCACCATGATCTGCGTGGAACCATGGGTGATGATGGTCCGGCTGATGGTCGAGGTGATCGCGTTGTCGATGATCTCCACCGTCTGCATCTTGCGGTAGCGCCGGAAGTTCTCGCGAATCCGGTCAAAAATCACCACCGACTCGTTGACCGAGTAACCCAGCACGGCGAGCACCGCAGCCAGCACCGCGAGTGAGAACTCCCACTGAAAGAACGCAAAAAAGCCCAGGATGATGATGACGTCATGCAAGTTGGCAATGATGGCGGCCACCGCGTATTTCCACTCGAAGCGAAACGCCAGGTAAATCATGATGCCGACCACCACCATGGCCAGCGCCTTCAGACCGTCCTGCGCCAACTCTTCGCCAACCTGCGGACCGACGAACTCGGTGCGGCGCAATACCACCCCGGCATCCTGGGCCTTGAGCGCAGTCATCACGCGGTCACTTTGTTGCGTCGTGCTCACGCCTTTTTGCGCTGGCAGGCGGATCATCACGTCGCGCGCGGTGCCAAAAGTCTGGACCTGCACGTCGGCAAAGCCCAGGCCGGCGACGGTGCTGCGCACCTTGCCAACATCAGCCGCCTGCGTGTAGCCGACTTCCATGACGGTGCCACCGGTGAACTCCACCGACAGGTGCAGCCCTCGCGAGAACAGGAAGAACACCGCCAGCACAAAGGTGGCGAAGGAAATGACATTGAAAACCAGGGCATGCCGCATGAACGGAATGTCCTTGCGGATTTTGAAAAACTCCATGGCGCGCTCTTTTCTCTCAGGTCTGTTTCAGGGGGCCGGGGGCAAGGACTTACGGTCCGCCTTGTCGGTGGCAAGCGCTTCGGGCGCGGCGCGCCAGATGGTGCCGATCGACACGGTCTTGAGCTTTTTCTGCCGGCCGTACCAAAGGTTGACCAGTCCGCGCGAGAAGAACACCGCCGAGAACATGCTGGTCAGGATGCCGATGCAATGCACCACCGCGAAGCCTCGCACCGGACCGGAGCCGAAAGCCAGCAAGGCCACGCCGGCAATCAGCGTGGTGATGTTCGAATCCAGGATGGTGGCCCAGGCGCGGTCGTAGCCGACCTGGATCGCCGCCTGCGGCGATGCGCCATTGCGCAGCTCCTCCCGCACCCGCTCATTGATCAGCACGTTCGAGTCAATCGCCATACCCAGGGCCAGTGCCATGGCGGCCATGCCCGGCAGCGTGAGCGTGGCCTGGAGCATCGACAACACGGCGACCAGCAGCAGCAAATTGACGGCCAGCGCCAGACCCGAGAACAGGCCAAACAGCATGTAGTACACGCCCATGAAGGCGACGATCACCAAAAAGCCCCAGGTCACGCTGGAAAAGCCCTTGGCGATGTTTTCTGCGCCCAGGCTCGGGCCGATGGTGCGCTCTTCAATGATGTCCATGGGCGCGGCCAGCGAGCCGGCGCGCAGCAGGAGCGCCAGGTCGTTGGCTTCGGTCACGCTCATCGAACCTGAAATCTGGAAACGGTTGCCCAGCTCGCTTTGAATCACGGGCGCGGTCAGCACCTCGCCCTTGCCTTTTTCAAACAGCACGATGGCCATGCGCTTTTTGACGTTTTCACGGCTGACGTCGCGCATGATGCGGCCGCCCTTGGCATCTACCGTGAGGTCGACCTTGGGCTGCTGGCTTTGCGAGTCAAAGCCGGGTTGCGCATCGGTCAGACTCTCGCCCGTCAGGATCACCTGCTTTTTGACGATGACCGGGCGGCCGTCGCGGCTGGCAAAACGCTCGGAGCCGAAGGGCACGACGCCGCTGCCGCTTTCGGCGGCCCGCGCCTCGCTGCTTTCGTCGACCAGGCGCATTTCCAGCGTGGCCGTACGGCCCAGGATGTCCTTGGCCTTGGCGGTGTCCTGCACCCCCGGCAGTTGCACCACGATGCGGTCAAGCCCCTGCTGCTGGATCACCGGCTCGGCGACGCCCAGTTCGTTGATCCGGTTGTGCAAGGTCACGATGTTTTGCTTGAGCGCCTGCTCCTGCACGCGGCGGGCTGCCTCGGGCTTGATGCTGGCGCTGAACTTGAACTCGGTGCCCTCGGGCAAGGCGCTGGTCTGCAAGTCGGCAAACTGATCCTGGACCAGGCCGCGTGCGGCATCGAGCGTGGCCTGGTCGCGCACCCGAATCTCGACAGTCTGGCCGTTTCGGCTGATGCCGCCGTGGCGGATGTTCTTCTCGCGAAGTGCCAGGCGCAGGTCACCAGCAAAGGATTCGGCCTTTTTCGTCAAGGCCGCCTGCATGTCCACCTGCAGCATGAAGTGCACGCCGCCGCGCAGGTCAAGCCCGAGGTACATGGGCTGCGCATGCAGCGAAGTCAGCCAGGCGGGTGAGCGCGAAAGCAGGTTCAGGGCGACAACATAAGTGGCGTCTGCCGGATCGGGGATCAAGGCCTTTTGAATCGCGTCCTTGGCCTTGAGCTGGGTTTCCGTGCTGCCAAAGCGCGCCCGAACCGACGCGCCGTCCAGGCTGACCTGCTCGGCTGCCATGCCCGCCTCTTTCAGCGCTTGCTCCACCCGGGCGACCGTGGCCGCATCGACTTTCACCGCCGTTTTCAGGCTGGAGACCTGAACCGCAGGCGCTTCGCCAAAAAAGTTCGGCAGCGTGTAAAGCGCCGCCACCAGCAAGGCGATCACGATGATGGCGTACTTCCAGACCGGGTAACGATTCATGGGTTGCTTCTCAGAAAGACTAAGGGCCAGCGACTGCCCAAGAATAAAAGGCTCCCGGCGAGTGGCGGCGGCGGGCGGGGTCGTGCCAACACCCCAAGGTGCAGCGCAGCTCGGCGCTTCAGGCCGGACTTACTTGATGGTGCCTTTGGGCAAGACTTGGATCACGGCGCTGCGCTGGACCTGCACCTCGACGCCAGACGAGATTTCCAGGCTCATGAAGCCTTCGGTCAGGCCAGTGACCTTGCCGAGCAGGCCGCCGGCCGTGGCAACTTCATCGCCCTTGGCCAGCGCGTCAATCATGGCGCGG
>CAJAOB010000250.1 GCA_903941205.1 uncultured Burkholderiales bacterium
CGGTACAGCAGCGACCAGTCCAGCGTAGGTGCCTGGGCCTGGGCGCGCACGCGACCCGCCGCCAGCAGCGCGCAGGCCAGGAGGCCGCCCAGCCCCTGCCGGCGCGACCAGACCGCAGCGACTTCAGACAATGCGCAGGCCGTGGTTTTTCAGGGGCAGGTTGCGGACCGGTTTGCCGGTGGCCGCAAAAATCGCATTGAGAATCGCGGGCGCCACCACGCAGATGGTGGGCTCGCCCACACCGCCCCAGAAATCAAAGGTCGGCGCGATCACGGTCTCGATGCGCGGCAGCTGGCGCAAGCGGGCAATTGGGTAACGGTCGAAATTGGTCTCGACCATGCGCCCGTTGGCCACGCTGGACTGGCTTTGCAAGGTGTCAAAGCCGTAAGCCACCGAGCCTTCAACCTGCGCGGCGATCTGGTCGGGGTTGACCGCATGGCCGCAGTTGGTGGACAGCACCAGCCGAAGCACCTTGACCTCATCGCCCTTGACCGAGACCTCGGCTACTGCAGCGGTGTAGCTGGCATAACCCATGAACTGGGCAATGCCGCGGTGTACGCCGGCGGGCAGAGGCTTGCCCCAGCCGGCCTTGTCTGCTGCGGCGTTCAGAACCGCCAGATGCTTGGAATGCTTTTGCATCAGGGCGCGGCGGAACTCCAGCGGATCACGGCCGGCCGCGCGTGCCACCTCTTCCATGAAGCACTCAAGGTACAGACCGTTCTGGTTGGTGTTCACACCGCGCCAGGGCCCGACCGGCACATGCGTGTTGCGCATGGCGTATTCGGCGCGCAGGTTGGGCACGGTGTAGCCGATTTGCGCGTCATGTGGTTCGGCCCAATACCCTTGGAGCTGGCGCCGGTCTTTGCCGTCCTTGATGTTTTGCGGACTCAGGTACGCGTTGATGGACTGGCCCGAGACACGCAGATGCAGGCCCAGCAGATTGCCCTGCGCGTCAAGCCCGGCCTCCAGCCGGCACTGGCCGATGGGGCGGAAGAAGTCTTGCGCCATGTCTTCTTCGCGGCTCCACACCAGTTTGACAGGCACTCCGGGCATTTGCTTGGCCAGCAAGGTGGCCTGACGAACGTAGTCCTGCTGACCGCCGCGCCGGCCAAAACCGCCACCCAGGGTGTGGTTATGAACCTCACATTTCTCAAGCGGCAAACCGCTGGCCGCTGACAAGGCGGCCATCGAGGCCTCGGCGTTCTGGCTGGCCACCCAGGCTTCGGCGCGGTAGTCGGTGTACAGCGCGGTGCAGTTCATGGGTTCCATGCAGGCGTGCGACACAAAGGGCGTGCTGTAAACCGCCTCGACCCGCTTGGCTGCGCCGGCAATGGCCTGCGGCGCATCGCCGATGTCGGTGTCGGCAAATACATTGCTGGTTGAGGTCAGGCCCTCTTTGAGTCGTGCGTCGATGGCTGCACTGTTTTCCTGGCCGTTGCCGCCTTCGTTCCAGACGATGGGCAGTTCCGCCAAGGCCATCTTGGCCCGCCACCAGTTGTCGGCCACCACGGCCACGGCGTTGTCGTCGACCTTGTAGGCGCCCTGCACGCCCTTGCGGCCCTTGAGCTTGGATGCGTCAAAGCTAACCAGTTTGCCGCCATAAACCGGGCTGGCCTGGATGGCGGCATAGACCATCCCGGGCAGGCGGGTGTCGATGGCGTAATTTTGTTTGCCCATGACCTTGGGCGCCGTGTCCAGGCGCTTGAGCGGCTTGCCGGCAATTTTCCATTGGCGCGGATCCCGCAGCACCAGAGATTTGGGGTCGGGCGGGGTGAGTTTGGCCGCCGCCGAAGCCACTTTGCCGTAGCTCAGTTTGCGCCCGCTGGCGGTGTGGGTGATCACGCCTTTGCTGACGGTGACATCACTGACTGGCACGCCCCATTGGTTGGCAGCCGCTTGCAACAGCACGGTGCGGGCCGCAGCGCCGCCCTGACGCATGTAATCCTGCGAGCCGCGAATGCCCCGGCTGCCGCCGGTGGACATATCGCGCCAGACGCGTTTGCGCGCCAGGTTCTGGCCGGGCGAGACCATTTGCACCTTGACGCGCGCCCAGTCGCATTCGAGCTCTTCGGCCACCAGCTGGGCCAGGCCGGTGTGGGTGCCCTGGCCCATTTCGGCGCGGGCCACGCGGATGATGCAGGTCTCGTCGGTCTGCACCACCACCCAGGCATTGACCTCGGGCATGTCGGCGGACGCGCCCTGTGCGCCGACGGGAAAGTGAAAGCCCAAAGCCAGACCCGTGCCGGCAGCGGCACTGGAAAGCACAAAGGCGCGGCGGGACAAGCCGGTTTTTGCGGTCGATGTCATATGCGCTCCTTCAGGCCTGAGCCGTTGTTTGATCAATCAGTTCACCGGCATCGCTGACCATGTGAATCACCGAGCCAACGCCCTTGCCGGTCTTGGCGGCCAGATGAATCGCCGCGCGGATGCGCTGGTAGGTACCGCAGCGGCAGATGTTGGTCATGGCCTCGTCAATGTCAGCATCGGTTGGCTTGGGTTTTTTGCGCAGCAAGGCCGTGGCCGCCAGGATCTGACCCGACTGGCAATAGCCGCACTGCGGCACATCGAGCGCCTTCCAGGCCATTTGCACCGGGTGCGTGCCGTCACGCGACAAGCCTTCAATCGTCACCACCTGCTGACCCACCGCAGCAGACACCGGGTAAGAGCACGAGCGCACG
>CAJAOB010000251.1 GCA_903941205.1 uncultured Burkholderiales bacterium
CAAGGGCGGTGCGCCCGCGGTTGTGGATGTGGTGGGTGGTCAGGTCAAATTAGGGTTGCTCGGTATGGCGCCAGCCTTGCCGCACATCAAAAGCGGCAAATTAAAGGCGATCGCAGTCACGGGCGCAAGCCGCTCCGCTGTATTGCCCAATGTGCCGACCCTGGCCGAGTCAGGCTTGGCTGGCTTTGCAACCAGCCAATGGCAGGGCATGGTGGCGCCTGCCGGAACCCCTGCACCTGTTGTGGCTCGCATCCATGCGGAATTGGTCAAGATCATGCAACAGGCTGCCATAGTCGATAAGCTCGCTTCGATTGGGATGGACAACGCCACCAGTGTCACGCCCGACGACATGGCGCGGATGATTCGCGATGAATTGGTGCGTTGGCCTGCGGTGGTCAAGGCTGCGGGAATCACGCCGGAATAAGCCCATGCAGCAGCGCCCCAACATCATTTTCATCACATCGGACCAGCAACGGGCGGATTGCTACGGTTTTGAAGGCCGCAAGGTCAAGACGCCGCACCTGGACGAGATGGCCCGTGCAGGCACTCGGTTTAATGCTTGCATCACCCCCAATTTGGTTTGCCAACCATCACGCGCCTCCATTTTGACCGGGCTCTTGCCGCGTACCCACGGCGTCTCTGACAACGGCATCGAACTTGCCGACGACGTGGGTGAGAGGGGTTTTGCTGGCGCCCTGACCCAAGCCGGCTACAAAACGGCACTGATTGGAAAGGCCCATTTCAAGACATCGCACACATTTGCGCCTACGGGTACCCCGGAGTGCAGGGAAAGCAGCGCCAACTATGGCCCGGACTGGTATGGCCCCTACATGGGTTTTGGCCACGTCGAACTGATGCTGGAAGGGCATAACCATTTTCCGCCCATGCTCCCGCCGAAAGGTCAGCATTACGAGCGCTGGTACCACGCCGACGGACAGGGCGAGCAAAGAACCGCACTCTACAAGCAAAGTAAAGGCTCTCTCTCAGGAGCGCATGAGACCTGGAACTCGGGCCTGCCGGTGGCTTGGCACAACTCCACCTGGATTGGGGACCGTACCATCGACCACATCAAGAATGCGGGTTCTGAGCCGTTCTGTCTCTGGGCTTCGTTTCCGGATCCGCACCACCCGTTTGATGCGCCTGAGCCATGGTGCTGGATGCACCATCCCGACGAGGTTGATCTTCCGCGCCATGGCGCGCTGGACCTGGATCGGCGCCCCTGGTGGCACCGGGCCAGCCTGGAGGGGTCGCCGCGAATGGAAAATGAAAGTCTGCGCAAGTTTCGCGAGAAGTCCTCCCGTACGCCGCTGCAGTCCGAAAAGCAGATGCGCCACCTTATTGCCAATTACTACGGCATGATTTCCTTGATTGACCATCAGGTGGGGCGAATCAGGATCGCACTGCGCGAGAGTGGGCTGGACAAAAATACGATCCTTGTTTATTCGACCGACCATGGCGATTGGCTGGGCGACCACGGATTGCTTCTCAAGGGCCCGATGCCTTATGAGGGTCTGTTGCGGGTTGGTCTGCTATTTGAAGGCCCAGGGGTACCGGCTGGGAAATTGGTCACGGACCCTGTCTCCACGCTCGATCTGGCCCAGACTTTTTGTGACTACGCGCAGACCTCCATGGATGTGGATACTCACAGCCGAAGCCTGCGACCCATGATCGAGACCGATGTCGCGAGCCGGGATTTCGCCCTTTCCGAGTGGGATTTGCGGCCCTCCCGCTCTGGCGTCGAGCTGCAGTTGCGTACCGTTCGCACCCCGCGCCACAAACTGACTGTAGACCTGCTTAGCGGTGCTGGCGAGATGTATGACCTGCAGGAAGACCCCGATGAAATGGACAACCGTTTCGGTGACCCTGCAGTGGCTGCGGTACAAAAGGAATTGACTGACATGATCGCCAGCCGGCCCGATGATGCGGTGGCACCGTTGCCGCAAATCGGCATGGCATAACTCGACTTGTGAGATTGCTGAAGTAAACCGGTGCGAGAGAACTTCATCGCCGCGATCGGGATTCACCCCGACCACTTACGCAGGCGCACTGCGGGTACTTGCAGCCACCCTTTTGGCAAGCTGTTTCCAGCCCCTGCGTATCTGCCTTGTGCCGGATCCGGTAATTTCCGTGCATAGCCCGACGCTTGAAACATAGAAAGGGTTAGGGGCCTTCCGGCGCGTGAGCGGCGTCGGGCAACGCGGCCAGTCTTTGCACTCCTGCGCTGCTGGGCAGTCGGGGATGCGCCCGGAAGGCCGAAGGCGTCTGTCCGGTCCAGCCCTTGAAGGCGCGTGAAAAGCTCTTTTCATTGAGGAAGCCGGCGGCCTGCGCCACCTGCTTGACGGGTTTGTTGGTCCGCAGCAGCAAGTCGGTGGCGCACTCCAGGCGCACCTGGTCCTTGAGAGCTTGCAAGCTGGTGCCTTCTTCCTTGAGCTGACGGTGCAGCGTGCGTGCAGACAGCTTGAGCAGCCGCGCCAGTTCGCCAGCGCTGTGCGTGGCTTGCGGATGCTGGCGCAGCGCCTGCCGGGCTTGCTGCACCATGAGGCGGTCACGCCGGTATTGCAGCACCGTCAGCGGCAGGGCGCGTTGCAGCATTTGTTGCAAGGCTTTTTCGTCTCGCCTCAGTGGCAGCTCAAGGTAGCGCGCGTCCAGCGACAGCGAGGCCTGGCCCGGTCCATCGGCCGCGCCCGCTGCGCACACGCCGAAACTGATCTGCCCCGGGAACAGCAGCGGGTAAACGTCGGCGTGCGGCGGCGCGTCAAATGAAAACTCCGCGCCCCGCAAGCCGATGCGCGAATCGACCAGCCAGCAGGCAACGCCGTGCAGATTGCGCAGCACCGACACCATGCAAAACTCCTGCAAGTCCGCCAGCGGACGCTGCTCGGTCAGCGTGATGCGGGCGATCTGCGGCCCCGAGGAAAGCTCCAGCCGGATGTCGTTGCAGATCAGCCCGTGGTGGCGGCACCAGCGCTTGAGGGCCACGCCCAGGCTGGGCGCGCTTAGCGAGGCGCGCACCAGCATGCCGTAACTGCCCCAGGGCAAGCGCCGGCTGCTCCAGCCCAGCGCTTCATCGTCGAGTTCCTGCA
>CAJAOB010000252.1 GCA_903941205.1 uncultured Burkholderiales bacterium
ATCGCCATGCCCCTGTCTTAGTTTAGGGCTGATGTTGGATCCGGTTGCGCTGCGCGAGTACCAGTCTGCGGCCGCTGGCGTGCAAGCTGTTTTGACTCAGACCATGTGCGCATCTGGGGAGAACGTATTGCAGCGACCTGTAGGGGACAGGCCAACCTTGGCTATCGATCTGCCTGCGTGAGCCAGCCGCGTCAAAGGCGAGTCATTGCCATCGGCCGTCGAGACGCAAAGCCCTGGCGAGCGCTTGCCCATGCCCTGCTGCCAGAGCGGCGCGAGCGGCTGATTCACCCGCCCCGGATCTCTCCTCGAGGCATCCCTTTATCTGGGTTGCCTTGGCTGCGCTTTGGTCCGCAGCCCGTGCCGATCCACTCAGGTTTCAACCACCCGGCGCAGCGGCTGACCGCCCAGCCAGGCGTTCAGGCATTCGGTCACGCCGTCGGCAAAGCGCTGAAAGACCGGTTCGGCGACAAAGCCCAGGTGCGGGGTGAGCAGCACATTGGGCAGCTGGCGCAGCGGGTCGCCCAGCGGCAGCGGTTCCACACCAAACACGTCGAGCGCGGCAAAGCCTGGACGGCCGTTTTCCAGGGCCTTGACCAGGGCGGGGGTGTCGATCAGCGCCGCGCGCGAGGTGTTGACCAGCAGGCTGCCGGGCTGCATCAGCGCCAGTCGCTGCGCATTGAGCAGCCCGCGCGTGGTGGGTGCCACCACCAGATGCAGGCTGACCACCTGGGAGGTCGTCAGCAGTTCTTCCAGGCTCACGGCGGTGGCGCCGTGGGCGGCGGCGCGCTCGGGCGTCATGCGCGGGCTCCAGGTGATGACCTCCATGCCCAGGGCCCGACCGACGCGGGCAACCCGGTGGCCGATCTCGCCTAAGCCGATCAGACCGAGCTTTTGGCCGTGCAGCACCGGGGAGAGCGTCTGCGCTTGGGCCGGGCGCCACAGGCCGCTGCGCAACAGGGCGGTTTGCTGCTCAAGCTGGCGTGTGGCGCCCAGAATCAATGACCAGGTCATTTCGCAGGTGCTGTCTTTGGACGGGCCCCAGTCGGTGCTGCTGACCGGAATCTGGCGCCGCGCCAGCGCCGCCAGGTCGATGGTGCTGTTGCGCGAGCCGGTGAACACCACGTAGCGCAGCTTGGGAAGCTGGCTGAGAAGTGCTTCATCAAAGGGCGCCCGGTCACGCATCAGCACCACGGCGTCGGCGTCTTTCAATGCATCGACCAGCGGTGCGCCGTTCAGTGGCGAGGCATGCAGGCGCACATCCGCCA
The DNA here is from genome assembly GCA_903941205.1 of uncultured Burkholderiales bacterium. GTDB lineage: Bacteria > Pseudomonadota > Gammaproteobacteria > Burkholderiales > Burkholderiaceae_C > Polaromonas. The sequence goes on from CAJAOB010000252.1 coordinate 1,266, forward strand.
GCGCGTCGATGCTGCGCCAGTCGCCAAGCCGGCGCAGCGCCTGCTCGGTGTCGCCCACCACCACAATCTGTGGCCGGCCGCCGGAGCGGGCGGGGCTGGTTTGCGGGTCCAGGTTGGCGTTCATGCGCTGATTCACGCCTGCGTTGTGGCCAGCGCCAGCAGCGGCGCAAGATCGGCCGCCTCGCCAGTGGCCCAGCAAGCCTTGATCAGGGCACTGGTCTTGTCGGCGCCAAGCACCGGATCGGACAGGCCATGGAACTTGGCTTCGAGCAGCGCGTCGGTCATGGGGTTTTGCAGCGAGCCGATGGCGTGCTCGACAAACACATGCACGCGCCGGCCGTCGTTCAGAACGGCGGTGACGTCGGCGCTGGCCTCGTCGATCGAATCATCGACCGTGGCGACAACTTTGCGGCGCAGCGCCACCATGTCGGCCCGGTTGACGATTTCGTCGGAAAACTCGTCTTCGGCAGCGTAGCCAAAAGTCAGGCCGGCGGCGCAGCCGTGGTAGACGCTGAACTTGGCCTGCAAGCCGTCGGCAGGCTCTTTCTTGCCGGTGAGTTCGAGCACCAGCGAATGGACCTTGAGTTCGATGCTTTGCACCTGGTCGGGCGTGATGCCCTGGGCGCGCAGCTGGGCGCAGGCGTCGATGCTGGGATGGATTACGATGCCGCAGGCAAAGGGCTTGAAGGTGTTGAAGGAAATCTCGAAGCGCTCGCCGAGTTCGTCGGTGATCTCGTTCCAGTCATTTTTTGTCGAGACGGTCTGCATCATGCCGCGCGGTGCTTCCAGCGCTTTCGGGCTGGCGGTGAAACCCTTGCTGGCGAGCAGCGCCGACATCATGCCGGCGCGGGATGCGCCGCCGGGGTGAAAGGGCTTGGTCATGGTGCCGAACTGCTCGCGCATGCCGACCGGCTGCGAGGCAGCGATGCCCAGGGCCATGGCGGTTTGCTGGGTGTCGAGTTTGAGCAGACGTGCGCAGGCGGCGGCCGCGCCCAAGGTGCCGGTGGAGCCGGTGATGTGCCAGCCGCGGTCATAGTGCTCGGGGTACATGGCGTTGCCGACGCGGCAGGCCACGTCGATGCCCAGCACCAGCGCGTCAATGCATTCGCGGCCGCTGGAGCCGATGTGCTCGGCCAGCGCCACGATGGCCGAGGCCACGGGACCGGCCGGGTGAATGATGGTTTTGAGGTGCGTGTCGTCAAAGTCGAAGGTGTGCGAGGTGATGCCGTTGACCAGCGCGGCGCTGCCCATGTCGACTTTCTCGCTGCGGCCCAGCACGCTGGCTTGGGGCGCGGGCTGCAGCATTTGCACGGCGGCCAGGGCGGCGTCAGCGGCTTCATGGTGTGCGGCACCGACGGCGCAACCGAGCCAGTTGGTGAAGGTGCGGTGCGCGTCATGGTCAACCGCATCGCTCCAGCCGCGGGAGGGGTGGGTGGCGACGAATTTCGCGAGGATTTGCGTGACGGGCGGAGCGTTGTGGTCGGCAGCGACCTGGGTATTGCGGGCCATTGAAAGTCTTTCGGCAGAACTTGCCAGAGTTGCGGGGAACGATTGCGGGGAACGATCGAGGGGGTAAGGAAGCAGTTGAAGCCAAGGGGGCGGCAGACGCGGCTGGTCCCTGGCCGGCCCCCAGGAGGAGGCCGGAGCGCCCGAGGGGCGGCGTTTAGCTGTCGAGCTGAATGCCGCGGTCTTTGGCGAGCTTGGTCCAGCGCGTGATGTCGGCGCGGATGAAGTCGCCAAACTGCTCGGGCGTCATGACGCTGGGTTCAACCGCCTCGACGGAAAGTTTTTCGCGCAGGTCTGGCGCGCGCAGCACCGTCGCCAAGGACTCATTGAGCGTTTTCACGATGGGCGCTGGCATGCCTGCCGGGCCGACCACGCCGTACCACTGCTGCGCATCAAAACCCTTGAAGCCTGATTCCTCGAGCGTCGGAACATCCTTGAACTGGGGGTGGCGTTTCGGCCCGGTCACGGCCAGCGGGCGCACGCGGCCCGAGCGAATATGCGGCACGGCGGCCGCCAGGCCCGGGAACATGGCCTGCGTCTGGCCGCCAATGAGGTCGGTGAAAGCCGGCGCAATGCCGCGGTACGGAATGTGCACCATGAAGGAGTTGACCTGCTGCTTGAACAGTTCCATGGTCAGGTGGGTCAGCGAGCCGGCACCGGCCGATCCGTAGCTGAGCTTGCCCGGGTTTTGCTTCAGGTAGGCAATGAATTCCTTGACGTTGTTCACGGGCAGGGCGGCGTTGACCACCAGCACATTGGGCGTGCCGCCTATCATGCCGATCGGCGTGAAATCCTTGATCGCGTCATAGGGGACCTTGCGCGTGGCCGGGCTGGTGCCGTGCGTGGCCACGTAGCCTTGCAGCAGCGTGTAGCCGTCTGGCGCCGCGCGTGCGGTGGCCTGGCAGGCGATCACGCCGCCGCCGCCTGCCTGGTTGTCAACCAGGAATGTTTGCTTGAGTGCCTGACCCCAGCGCTCGGTCACCGTGCGCCCGACCATGTCACTGCCGCCGCCAGCGGCGACCGGCACGATGTAGCGAATCGGCTTGGACGGGTAAGCGGCTTGTGCCCAGCTCAGTGCGGGAGCGCCCAGCAGGGCAGGGCTTGCAAATACAAGGGTACGGCGTTTCATGAAGTTCTCCGGGTTTTTCAAAAGTGGGATGAGGCTGGCGAATTTGAAAAGGTTGTTGCGGCCGGGTTGCTCGAAGGTTTGAAGGCGTTTGGGCAGTTCGTTTAAACGCTGGAGCCAGAGGCTTGCAGGCGCTTGTGAGCACCGATGACATGTGCAGTCAGCAGCGCGTTGCAGCGTTCCGGGTCGCCACGGCGCATGGCCTGCACGATCTCGATGTGCTCGCTGATCGAGGCTTGCATGCCGATGTCCTGGGCGAGGTTTTTCAGGCGTGACACATGCAGCTTTTGCACAATTCCGCGGTAGGTGTCGGTCAGGGACTGATTACCCGCGGCTTCAATGATGGCCCAGTGAAAGCGCAGGTTCTCTCCGTAGTAGCGTTGCACGTCCTGGCTGCTGGCCGCCTCTTTCATGCCTTCAATTGACTCGTCAAGCGTGAGCAGAAGCGCGGCGTTTTCCGGGCCGCAACGCAGAGCCGCCTGTCGCCCGGCAAAACCGTCGAGCAGCGCGCGCATTTCATACAAGTTGCGGATTTCTGTCGCTTCGAGCTGGCGCACGAAAACCCCGGCATGTTTGCGTGCCACGACCAGGCCCGAGCTCTCCAGCTCCCGCAAAGCCTCGCGCACGGGCACGCGCGACACGCCCAGTCGCGCTGCGACATCGGGCTCGTTGATGCGCTGGCCGGGCGTGAGCACGCCTTTGAGGATCAAGCCCAGCATGTCGTCGCGAACGAGTTTGGCCAGCGAGGTGTCACGCACGTCGTTGAAGCGGTCAGCAGAGGGTTCGGTGAGCCAGGGGAGCATGTTTTTTTCGCAAGAGATATATCGTATACGAAAGCCGTCAGACCACTTTAATGGCGGCCACGCGGTCAGGCATCGGGCCGGCAAGCCCGGGTTAAAGGAAAAAGAGGGAAAAGACGCTCAGGCCGGCTGGGTGAAGCTGATGTCGATGCGCTCGGGCATGGTCAGGAAAGAATGCACGGCGTGATAAAGCCGGTGCCGGTTGACGCCCAGCAAGGCGGCATGCGCCAGGCCCGCGATCTTGAGAATGGACTTGTCGGGGTGCGGCAGCCGCGAATAAAAGGCCAGCAGATCTTCTTCGCTGGCAATGCCGTCGTGTTCGGCACGCACCATCAGGACGGGGCAGATGACTTTATCCGGGTCGACCACCGGCAGCTTGCTGACCATGTCCAGGTACGTGCCGTTGGGCACGGTGTCGCCGTACTGCAACTCTTCCCGGGTGACGATGTCGGCAATGCCCGGCTCAGAGGCGCCGGCATGGTCGCGTGTGAAGACCGACTGGTAAAACGCGGCGTCGACTTTACGCACGTTACTTGCCAGCAGTTGCGGCAGCAGTTTGGCGCGCTTGATCAGGGTGGGCGCATCCTTGCCGGTCCAGACGAATGCATCGACGATCAGGCGGCTGACCTGCGCAGGGTAAAAATTGGCAAAGCGTGCGGCCCGCAGCGCTCCGGACGACTGGCCGAAAAAACTGGCCTGG
>CAJAOB010000253.1 GCA_903941205.1 uncultured Burkholderiales bacterium
ATGGATTCCTGCCCCCCGATCAGGTCGAGGGCAGGCTCCGCAGGAATGACGGTTCTCGGAGGTGATGCTCGCGCTTTTTTCGCAGTCCTCGCGGAGCATGTCCCGTACCGTCATCCTCGCGAATGCGGGGATCCATCTTTGGGGTTCGTGAACTGCGCTGGCCGGTCGGGGATGGATTCCTGCCCCCCGATCAGGTCGAGGGCAGGCTCCGCAGGAATGACGGTTCTCGGGTTCGTGAACTGCGCCATGGCAGTCAGAGATGGACTCCTGCCCCGGCTCTAGGGCCACGCAGTTACGCGGCGGCGCCTTCAAGGGCGGTGTGCGGCTCGGCGCCGCACCAGGCCAGCATGGTCGAGGCCACCACGGTGACGGCGGCCAGGTAGTCTTCGACGTCGACCCATTCATCGGTGCGGCCGTTTTGCGACAGGTCGCCGCACAGCGGACCGAGCCCGACGGTCGGGATGTTTTTTTGCACCATCGGGTTGCGGATGTCGCTGGAGGTGTGCATGGGATTGACCTGCGGCTTGTGGCCGGTGACGCGCTCAATGGCGGCGGCCAAGGTCTGGTAGAGCGGGTGCGCTGCGTCGACTTCGGCGCCGGTCACGCCGGATTCCCAGTGCAGCTCGGGCGGATGCGCGCGAAACCACGGGTCGCTTTGGCCCAGTGCCGAAAGCGCGTTCTCCACTTCGGACATGACTTGGGCCATCGGCTCGGGTGGCGCAAAGGAGATGGCGCCGCCCAGCCAGCAGTCCTGTCGCACTCGGGCCAGTGACTCGGCCGTGTCGCAGTTCACCATGGAGACCATGATGTTGGTCGAGCGACCGACGGCTTGCTCGAGCAAGGGGTGATGGATGCGGGCGCCGCGCTGCGCGTCGAGTTGCCGCAGCGCCTGAAAGACCTCGAAAGCCTTGGCCACCGGATTGACCGCCAGGTGCGCAAACGCTGTTTGTAAGGGCTCTGTCGTTGGCGGTGGCGCGCCTTGCACGCGGATGCGAAATTCGAGCTGGCCCGAGGCGAAGGCCTTGATCTCTTTCATGCCAAGACCGGATTCGGCGGGATGCAGGTAAATGGCCCCATCGGCCGTCAGCCCCTGGTGCAGCAGCGCAGAGACGCCGCGCGCATGGCGCTTGCTGGGTGTGCTCACCAGAATCAGCTCGCCCTTGGGCTGCAAGCCGCAGGCCTTGAGCACCGCCACCGCCTGGGTGTAGACGGCCACGCCGGCTAGGTCATCGGCCACGCCCCAGCCGTGGATTCGCTGCCCGCTGATCTCGCCCTTGAAGGGGTTGTGGGTCCATTCGTCGATGCGGGACACCGGTTCGCTGTCGGGATGCGCAAAAAACAGCAGGCTGCGCCCGGCGCCGGGCGTGCCCAGCCGGGCGACCACGCATTCGCGCAGGCCCGCCGTGATCGCCTCGCCGCTGGCGAACTCCTCGACCATGGGAACGGCTTGCGGGTCGTATTTCACGCGCTCGACCCGGCAGCCCAGCGCGGCCGACGCATCGGCAATCGCGCCTTGAACGGCGGCCTCGCCATGCTGCGTTTGCGCGATCAGCGCGCGCAAAAAGCCGATGATGGATTCGCGCTGAGTGGCGACGGTTTGCGCAATGAGCTCGTTGTGCATGGTCATGCCAGGCGCCTAGGCCAGCTCGATCAGCAGGTCTTGCGCGCCGTTCCACAACACGCTTTTCCCCAGCGCCGGCAATTGCTCGAGGTTGGAGGTCAGGGTGATGAAGTGGTTACCTGCGAGCTGCCCCAGCTTGCTGGAGAAATGAACGCTGCCGTAGGCCAGCAGAATTTCGCATTCGCTGATGCCGCCGGGGTAAAGAATCATCTGTCCGGGCGCGGGGTAGCTGGTGTGGTTTTCGTACTTCAGGTCAAAGTGCTGGTCGCCCAACGGAATCCACACGCCTTCGCCGCTCCAGCGCACGTGGATCACTTTCTGGCGGTAGGGCAGCAGCTTCAGGATGGCCGCGCAGGTCTGGGGTGCCAGCCCGGTTTCCAGGCGCGCGTCAAAGGTGAAGGCGCCGGCGGTAATTTTCAGTAGGGGTAAGTTGTTCATGGGTTTGCCGTCAAAGTTTTCAGCGAAAGACTCAGGTGAATAAACAGGGCGCGCAGTGGCTGTGCCGTCGCGGCTCAGGCGACTTTGGGCCGCGCCATGTCGGGCTTGCTGCAAGGCAAAAACTCGCCGCGTCCGGCAGCGGCGACCAGCTTTTCGTTCTCGATGACGACCTCGCCGCGCGACAACACGGTCACGGGCCAGCCCTCGATCTCCAGGCCTTCGTAGGGCGTGTAGTCCACGTTGTGGTGCAGCTGCTGGCTGCGGATGGTCCGCTTGGCCTGGGGGTCGTAAATCACGATGTCTGCGTCGCTGCCAATCGCCAGCGTGCCTTTGCGCGGATACAGCCCGTACATCTTGGCCGGGTTCGTGGCCACGAGTTCGACGAACTTGTTCAGGCTGATGCGGCCTTTTTTGACGCCTTCTGAAAACAGGATCGGCAGCCGCGTCTCGATGCCTGGCACGCCATTGGGAATCCAGTTGAAGGGCGTGGCCTCGCCGTGCAGCATCTTGCCGGTCTCTGACTTGTAGCGAAACGGCGCGTGGTCCGAAGAAAAGACATGAAACAGGCCGCTGGCCAGGCCATCCCAGATCACCGCTTGGTTTTCCTTGTTGCGCGGCGGCGGGCTGCAGATGCACTTGGCGCCTTCAAACCCGGGGCGCGCCAGATCGTCTTGCGTCAGCGTCACGTATTGCGGGCAGGTCTCGGCATAAATCCGCATGCCGCGGCCTTGCGCCCAGTGAATCTGCTCGACCGCCTCGCGCCCGGAGACATGCACGATCAGGATCGGCACGTCGGCCAGCTCGGCGATGGTGATCGCCCGGTGCGTCGCTTCGCGCTCGACCAGCATCGGCCGCGCAGCGGCATGAAAGCGCGGCTCGACCTTGCCTTCTTCGAGCAAGGTGTCGGTGAGCCAGCTGATCAGGTCTGCGTTTTCTGCGTGAATCATGGCCATGGCGCCATGGCTGCGGGCCAGCGCCAGAAGCTGCACGATCTGCTTGTCGTTGAGCTTCATGTCGTCGTAGGTCATGTAGATCTTGAACGAGGTGTAGCCCTCGTTGATCAGCCGCGGCAAATCGACCTTGAGCAGCGCCTCGGTTGGGTCGCTGACGATCAGGTGAAAGGCGTAATCGATGACCGCCTTGCCCTCTGCGCGGCGGTGGTAGTCGTCTACCGCCGTCTGCATGGCCATGCCGCGGAACTGGCAGGCAAAGGGGATGACCGTGGTGGTTCCGCCGTAGGCGGCGGCCACCGTGCCGGTGTAAAAATCGTCCGCGCAAACCGAGCCGTCGCCGGTCGGCTGGTCCAGGTGGCAATGGCCGTCGACGCCGCCGGGCATGACCAGGTGGCCGGTGGCGTCAATGTTTTTTCGCCCGGCCGGCAAGCCCCTGCCAATGGCCTGGATCTTGCCGTCGGTGATGCCGATATCGGCCTCGAAAGTGTCAGAGGCCGTGACGACGGTGCCATGGCGGATAACGGTGTCAAATTCAGTCATGTGGAGTCCTTGTGGCGTGGGCTGAGATTGGCCTGGCTCTCGATCTCGCGGCGCGCGTCGTTTTGCAGGTTCTGCAAATGGCGGCGCATGGCGAGTTGGGCCGATTGCACGTCGCGGCGCATCACCGCGTCCATGATTTCAATGTGTTCTTCATCGCCTTCGACCTGCCGGTGAAATGGCGAGGAAATGCGAAACAGGCGCGCCACCACGCGTTCGCGCTGTATGGCCCGCGCCAGCGCCTGGTTGCCGGCGGCTGTGGCAAAAAAAGAATGAAAGCGGTTGTCGAATTGCCAGTGCGCCAGATCGTCCTGGGTCGAGCTTGGCAACGCCTTCAGTTCGGCATGCAGGGTTTGCAGGTCTGCGTCGCGGGCCATGCCGATGGCGCGCTCGATGGCGTGGCATTCCAGCAGTTCCCGCACCTCCATGCATTCGAAGAACTCGCGGATCGATACCGAGCGCACGCGGTAAAAACCTTCCACGGTTTTCTCAAGCAAACCTTCGCCGGCCAGCCGCACCAGCGCCTCGCGCATGGGCGTGCGCGAAACATTGAGCTCGAGCGCCAGACGCCCTTCGGCCAGGCCGGTGCCGCCCGTGATGTGCTTGCCGAGGATCAGGGCGCGCAGGTGCGAATAGGCTTGTGTCGCCAGATTCGGGCTGGCGTCTGGTCGCTGCGGAAAATTGCCGGCCATGGGCGGCAACGACCCCAGTTCGATGGAATGCATCGCCAGACCCATTTCAGTGGCCTTCCGTGATGGAGATGGCTTTGTAGGCGCGCCCGTAGCGGGCCTCGATGCGGCGCTGGATGATGTCCCACAGCGAGGTCAGCAAAAGATAGTAGATCGCTGCGACCGTGAACAGCTCGAGCACCAGAAACTTTTCCTGAATCAGGATCTGCGTCTTGCGCAGCAGCTCCTCCATCGAGATCACCGAGGTCACCGAGGTGGTCTTGAGCAAGCCGTTGACGCTGTTGCCCAGGGCCGGAATGATGATGCGTATGGCCTGCGGCAACACCACGTACAGCATGGTCTGCGCCGAGTTCAGGCCGAGCGCGCGGGCGGCGCTGCTCTGACCGGGCGAGACGCCGAGAATGCCGCCGCGAATGATTTCTGCAAGGTAGGCTGCCTCATTGAGCACCAGGCCCAGCAGCGCCGACTCCACCACCGTGAACTTGACACCCAGCTGCGGCAGCCCGGTGTAGATGATGATCAGCTGCACCAGCAGCGGCGTGCCCCTGAAAAGCCAGATATAGCCCTTGGCGAGC
>CAJAOB010000254.1 GCA_903941205.1 uncultured Burkholderiales bacterium
CTCATGGAGATCCTTTTTGTTGTGGGGCGCTCAGTTTATGCCAGCAGGCTTGCCAGCGCAGCGGGGTTTTACGACCTGAAGGACCCGAATGCGGCCGGGCTTGCTACAGTCCAAGCATGAACCGCCGCCTTACGCCTTCGACCATCTTGCTGCTGACCACGCCGCCCCTGCTGTGGGCTGGCAACGCCGTGATCGGGCGTCTGATCAGCGATCTGGTGCCGCCCATGACGCTGAATCTGTTCCGCTGGGCGCTGGCCTTTCTGGTGCTGCTGCCGCTGGCGTACCGCGTGCTGCGGCCTGACAGCCTGCTGTGGCCGAACTGGAAGCGCTTTGTGGTGCTGAGCCTGGCTGGCGTGGGCGCCTACAACTCGCTGCAATACCTGGCGCTGCACACCTCCACGCCCATGAACGTCACGCTGGTTGGCTCCAGCATGCCGATTTGGATGCTGGGCATGGGCTGGCTGCTGCACGGTGAAAAAATCTCGCGCCGCCAGGCCACCGGCGCAGCCCTTTCCATAGGCGGCGTCTTGCTGGTGCTCAGCCGGGGCGACTGGTCGGTGCTGATGCATGTGCAGCTGGTGCCGGGCGATCTTTACGTGCTGCTGGCCACCGTCGCCTGGGCTTACTACAGCTGGATGCTGGCCCGCCCTAAAGAGCCGCAAGCCATTCGCCAGGACTGGGCGGCTTTCCTGATGGCGCAGATCGTGTTTGGCCTGATCTGGTCGGGGCTGTTTGCAGCCGCCGAATGGAGCCTGACTGACGCGCGCATCGTCTGGAGCTGGCCCGTGGTCGCGGCGCTGATCTTTATTGCGCTGGGTCCGGCCTTGCTGGCGTATCGCTGCTGGGGCGCCGGCATCAGCCGCGCCGGCCCCTCGGTAGCCGGATTTTTCTCCAACCTCACGCCACTCTTTGCTGCGCTGCTGTCCTTGGCGTTTTTAGGCGAGACGCCCAAGCTGTACCACGCCCTGGCCTTCGTGCTGATCGTGGGCGGCATCGTGGTGTCCTCTCGGCGCTGAGCGCCGGCACGGCACGCGCTCAGAAGGTGCCAGGGTAGGCGCCGCCGTCGGCCAGCACGTTCTGGCCGGTCATGTACCCGGCATGCTGGCTGCACAAAAAAGCGCAGATCGCGCCGAACTCTTCGGGCGTGCCAAAGCGCTGCGCCGGAATATTCTTGCGCCGGGCCTCGGCGACGAGTTCCACGCTTTGGCCCGTCTTTTGCGCGGCGGTGGCCAGGTTGCCGCGCAGGCGGTCGGTATCAAAAGCCCCGGGGAGCAGCGAATTGATGGTCACGCCCTGACTCGCCAGCTTGCTGCGCGAAACACCCGCCACAAAGCCGGTCAGTCCGCTGCGCGCACCGTTGCTCAAACCCAGGATGTCGATGGGCGCCTTGACCGCGCTGGAGGTGATGTTGACGATGCGGCCAAAGCCGCGCGCTGCCATGCCGTCGACCGTGGCCTTGATCAATTCGATGGGCGTGAGCATGTTGGCATCAAGGGCCTTGATCCAGGTCTCGCGCTCCCAGGAGCGGAAGTCGCCAGGCGGCGGGCCGCCCGCGTTGGTGATGACGATGTCGTAGTCCTGGCGCAGGGCAAACACGGCAGCCCGGCCTTCGGTGGTGGTGATGTCCGCAGCCACCTGCAGCACTTGCGTGGCCGCCGGGCGCGCCGGGTCGGCGAGCAAACGCTCAGCCGCAGCCTGTAGCGCCGTGGCACCACGCGCCACGATGATCACATGCACGCCTTCGCGCACCAGGGCCTGGGCGCAACCAAAACCCAAACCTTTGCTGGCGCCGCAAACCAGCGCCCATTTGCCATGAATTCCGAGGTCCATCTTGCTTTTTTCTTTCGTCTGTAGGGGTTAAATCTGAATCTGAATCTGAGTCTGAATCTGAATCTAATGCTCGAGTTGCGGCTGAATGCAGGCGCTCACCGAGTCCGCAGCCGCTCTGCGCTCAGGCCCCGGGCCGCGGGCCGCGCGTGAAAACATAAATGCCGCTGATCACCAGCACCGTCCCGACCGCCACCCAGGCGGTGAAGGGTTCGCCCAGAATCAACAGGCCCATGGTGATGGTCGACATGGGGCCCACCATGCCGGTTTGCGAGGTCAGGCTGGCGCCGATGCGCTCGACCGCCATCATCACCATCAGCACCGGGGCCACCGTACACAAAGTGGCGTTGAGCAGCGACAGCCACATCACTTCGGGTGCAATCTGTTCAAGCGTCAGCGGCCGCAACAGCGCAAACTGCAAAATGCAGCACAGGCAGGCAACCGTGCTGGCCAGACCGACAAGCCGCATTGAACCCAGGCGCCGCACCAACTCACCGCTGTAAACCAGGTACACCGCGTAAGCCGCGGCGCTCAGAAACACCAGCAGCGCGCCCCAGGCGGCATGCCGGCCCTGCGCCGTGATCTCGTGGCCAAACACCAGCACCACGCCCGCATAACTGATGCTCATGCCCAGCATCTGGTAGCGCGACACCCGACGGCCATAAAGGATCCAGCCAAGCAAGAGCACCAGCGTCGGGTTGAGATACAAAATCAGGCGCTCAAGCGACGCGCTGACGTACTGAAGTCCGGCGAAATCCAGAAAGCTTGAAAGGTAGTAACCGATAAAGCCCAGCCCCAGCACGCCCAGCGTGTCCGGGCGCGTCAACGGCGGCTTGCCGCGGCTGGCCCACCAGGCCATGAGCACAAAAATCGGCAGCGCAAACAGCATGCGCAACATGAGCAGCGTGACCGCGTCCACGCCGTGGCGGTAGGCCAGCTTGATGATGATGGCCTTGGCACTGAAAGCCACAGCGCCGAGCACCGCCAGCACAAGGCCCGCGGCGAGCTTGGGCGACACCGGCGCCTTGACCGCGGCGCCGGAGGCGTTCAAGTTGTCACTGGCCACTTAAAAGCCAACGGCCTGGCCGTCACGCCGTGCGTCGCTGGCGGCCACATAGCCTTCGACCTTGGGGTCGCCGGCGCGCCAGATGAACTGGCCGGCGCCGAAATCCTGGTAGGAGTCGTTGATGACTTCCATGCGGTGCCCGCGCCCGGCCAGCGCCTGCACGGTGCCAGCGTCCATCGCCGCCTCCACATTGATCTCCAGACCGGCGTTGTAGCGCCAGCGCGGCGCATCGCAAGCGGCTTGCGGGTTTTGTCCGTAGTCGAGCATGCGCACCAGCGTTTGCATATGGCCTTGGGGCTGCATGTTCGCGCCCATCACACCGTAGCTCATGACCGGCTGTCCGTCTTTGGTGAGGAAGGCCGGAATGATGGTGTGAAACGGCCGCTTGCCCGGCGCCACCTGGTTGACGCCAGGCTGCAGGCTGAAGCCGTGGCCCCGGTTTTGCAGGCTCACGCCAAACTCCGGCTCCACGCAGCCCGAGCCAAAGCCCATGTAATTGCTCTGGATGAAGCTGACCATCATGCCGTCTTCGTCGGCCGCCGTGAGGTAAATCGTGCCGCCCTTGACCGGGTTGCCAGCGCCAAAGTCCTGCGCCTTTTTCATGTCGATCAATTTGGCGCGGCTGGCCAGGTAAGCGTCATCGAGCATCTGCTCGGCGGTGACTTCCATCGACGAAGGCTCGGCCACGTATTTGTAGACATCGGCAAAAGCCAGTTTCATGGCCTCGATTTGCAGGTGCTGCGAATCCACGCCATCAACCGGCAAGCCGGCGACATCGAACTTGTCCAGAATGCCCAACGCGATCAGGGCGGCAATGCCCTGGCCGTTGGGCGGAATCTCATGCAGCGTGTGGCCGCGGTAATCCCGGCCGATCGGCTTGACCCATTCAGGCTGGTAGGCCGCAAAATCCTTGGCCGTCAGGCTGCCGCCATGCTGGCTGGAGAACTTTTCCAGCGCATGAGCGATCTCACCGCCGTAATAGGCCTGGCCCTTGGTCTGCCCGATCAAGCGCAAAGCCTTGGCAGCCGCCTTGAACTGGAACAGTTCACCGACATTGGGCGCGCGGCCCCAGGGCAGGAAGGACTGGGCAAAACCCGGCAGCCCCTGCAACTCGGCGGTAGCCGCCGCCCATTTTTGCTGCACCACGGGCGGCAGCAAATAACCGCGCTCGGCGATCTCGATGGCCGGCTCCATCAGGTCGGCAAACGGCAACTTGCCAAAGCGCTCGCTCATGCTGACCCAACTCGCCACGGCGCCGGGCACCGTGACAGCGTCCATGCCGCGCTTGGGCGGCGTGGTGGCGGCGTCGCCATATTTCTTTTTGAAGTACGCCGGCGTCCAGGCCGCTGGCGCGCGGCCTGATGCGTTCAAGCCATGCAACTCCTTGCCGTCCCACAAGATGCAAAACGAATCACTGCCCAGGCCATTGCTGACCGGCTCGACGATGGTCATGGCCGCTGCCGTGGCGATGGCGGCGTCCACCGCATTGCCGCCCTTGAGCATCATGCGCAGGCCCGCCTGGGCAGCCAGCGGGTGGGAAGTTGACACCACATTGCGCGCGAAAACCGGGATGCGGGTGGACGTGTAGGGGTTGCTGAAATTGAAGTTCATGGCGGGGACTTTAAGGACAAAAAAATTCAGGGGATCAGGCCGCAACACATGACTGCGGCCTGATGAATCGGGCGCGCTCTGACGCCCGTCTTGGCGCTGGCCGAAACCCGCGTCAGTCGGCAGTGATTTTTCGCTCGGTGATGATTTTTTTCCACTTGGCGTTGTCCGCCTTGACCATGGCGGCAAAAGCCGCCGGCGTGCCGCCCGTCGGCTCGGCGCCCAGGCGCGCAAAGCGATCTTTCACGTCAGCATCTGCCAAAGCAGCATTGAGGGCGCTGTTGATCTTGAGGGCGAGTTCGGCCGGCAGGCCCTTGGGGCCGTAAACGCCAAACCAGGTCACCGACTCAAAGCCAGGCAGGGACTCGGCCACCGTCGGCATGCCCGGCGCGAGCGCCGTGGGCTTGAGACTGGTCACGGCCAGCGCGCGCAGCTTGCCGTCCTTGACGTGCGGCATGCCCGTCACCAGGGAGTCAATCAGCAAGTCGAGCTTGCCGCTGATCAGGTCCGGAATGGCCAGCGCCGTGCCGCGGTAGGGAATGTGCAAGATGAAAGTGCCCGACTCGGCCTTGAAGTACTCGGTGGTCAGATTGATGATGGTGCCGTTGCCGCTGGAAGCGTAATTGAGCTTGCCGGGGTTCTTTCGCGCGTAGTCGGTGAACTCGCGCATGGTCCTGGCCGGTGAAGTCAAAGGCACCAGAACCACATTGGGCGAACTCGCCACATAGCCGATGGGGGTGAAATCGGTCTCGACCTTGTAGGTGATTTTCGGGTTGATGGCCGGGCCGATGCTGTGCGTGCTGGAGGTTGACAGCAGCAAGGTGTAGCCGTCAGGCGCGGCTTTGGAGGCAGCATCGGCGCCTATGGTTCCGCCGGCGCCGGGACGGTTCTCGACCACCACGGTTTGCCCGAGCTTTTCACCGAGCTTTTGCGACAACGCGCGCGCCAGAATATCGGTGGCGCCACCTGCCGGAAAGGGCACCAGCATGCGGATGGGCCGGCTCGGGTATGTGGAATTGGAAGTGGCTGCGACCTGCTGCGACTGCGCGACAACTGGAAGGCCAGCGCCAAACAGCCCCAGCAGCAAAAGGGGCAGTGCGCATAACTTGGTAGTGGATTTCATCACTGGATTGTGCAGCGCTTTTTGGGCGCTTCAGGGCTGGCGGGGGGTTGGAACGGCTATCGGGCGACTATGGGCGACGAAGGGCGACCAAGGACACGTACCAGGCGCGCATGTGCGTACCCGGTTTGGCTGATGCTGTGCGCTTGCCGGGGCGCACCAGCGAAAACGGCGCCCCAGGGCGCCGTTTTCTGGTTCAAGAATGAATCGTCAATCTTCGACGAATGCCTCTTCCCGCTTGTTCTTGATGGAGGGCAGAAGCACGATCACCAGCAGCAAGGCACCGGCAGCCAGCAAACCAGCCGACAGCGGCCGCGTCACAAAAACGCTCCAATCGCCACGTGAAAGCAGCAAAGCGCGACGCAGGTTTTCTTCCATCATCGGGCCGAGGATGAAGCCCAGCAGCAGGGGAGCGGGTTCGCAACCGAGTTTGACGAAGGTATAGCCAATCACGCCAAACATGCCGACCATCCACACGTCCCAGGTGTTGTTGTTGGTAGAAAAGACGCCGATCGCACAGAACAGCACGATGGCCGGGAACAGGTAGCGGTAGGGCACCGTCAGCAACTTGATCCAGATGCCGATCAGCGGCAGGTTCAAGATCACAAGCATGGCGTTACCAATCCACATCGAGGCGATCAGACCCCAGAACAGTTCGGGGTTGCTGGTCATGACCTGCGGGCCGGGCTGAATGTTGTGGATCGTCATCGCACCGACCATCAGAGCCATCACGGCGTTGGGCGGAATACCCAGCGTGAGCAGCGGAATGAAGGAGGTTTGCGAGCCTGCGTTGTTGGCCGACTCCGGGGCGGCAACTCCGCGGATATTGCCTTGCCCGAAGGGAATTTCGCCAGACTTCGTGCCGATCTTCTTTTCCATCGCGTAGGCCGCAAAAGCCGCCAGCAAAGCGCCGCCACCGGGCAAAATACCCAGGGACGAACCCAGAAGAGTACCGCGCAAAACAGCCGGCACCATTTTCTTGAAATCGTCCTTGGTCGGGAACAGGCCGGTCACCTTGGCGGTGAAGACTTCACGCTCATGCTCCGGCTGGGCCAGGTTGGAGATGATCTCGCCATAGCCGAACACACCCATGGCGATCACCACAAAGCCGATGCCGTCGGTGAGTTCAGGAACGTCAAAGCTGAAACGGGCCACGCCGGAGTTCACGTCGGTGCCAACCAGCCCCATCAGCAAACCCAGCACGATCATGCCAATCGCCTTGAGCAGCGAGCCCGAGGCCAGCACCACAGCGCCGATCAGGCCAAGCACCATCAAGGCAAAGTACTCGGCCGGCCCGAATTTGAATGCCAACTCGGTCAACGGCGGCGCGAAAGCCGCCAGAATGAGCGTGCCAACGCAACCAGCAAAGAAAGAGCCGATGCCCGCCGCGGCCAAGGCCGGTCCGGCCCGTCCTCTTCGCGCCATCTGGTAGCCGTCAATACAGGTCACCACCGAAGAAGACTCTCCCGGCAAGTTCACCAGGATCGCGGTCGTCGAGCCGCCATACTGGGCACCGTAGTAAATACCGGCCAGCATGATGAGCGCCGATACGGGCGGAAGCGCATAGGTGGCAGGCAGCAACATGGCGATGGTCGCCACGGGGCCGATACCAGGCAGCACGCCAATGAGCGTGCCCAACACGCAGCCGATAAATGCGTAAAGCAGGTTGATGGGCGTGAACGCCACACCAAAACCAAGCGAAAGATTCGCGATCAGTTCCATGTTCTAACTCCCTTAGCCGGTGATGAAAGCAGGCCACACCGGGAACTGCAGCTTAAGGATCCGCACGAAAGCCACATAGCTGATCAAAGCCAAAGCGGTAGCCAGGAAAAAGGTCGATTTGAACCTCCAGCCCGCCTCGGCCATGCTGGCCACGAAGGTCAGGACGTAAATGCCCACCACCATGCCCAAAGCCGGAATCTTGAAAGCCGGCAGGCCCCCCAGACAGACACCGAACAAGAGATTGGCGCCGATAACGAAGATCAGCGGTTTGTATGCCAATTTGCCAATCTTGTCGCCACCATCACGCTCGATGACCAGCGAGTTGAAGGTGATGACGGCGCCCAGAATCGCCATCAGGACACCCAGCATCAGCGGGAAGTAGCCAGGGCCCATGCGGGCGCCGGTGCCCACCGAGTAAGTGGTTGCACCCCACGCAAAAGCCACGCCGACGCCCATGAACATGAGCCCGGAAAAAAAGTCTTTTTGACTTTTGATATTCACGGATTGCCTCCTTGGAAATTGATTAACCAGTGGATTGTGCCTGCAATACCCCTGAAAAAGGTATGTGGCTTTCACCTACGAATGCGGGTCTTCATTCTTCGGACCAGGCGGAAAAACCCTCAAACCAGCGGCTTGAACAAGCGCAGCCACTTGCGTGCGGGTAAACCCCAGCGTGATTCGATCAGCTGCGCGCGCTGCGTCAGCAAGTCGCGCGTCGGCCGACCGGCCTGGCGCTGCGCGGCCACCACCACATTGCCCTCGCGGGTTGGCCGGAAAACCCAGACCGCCTCGGCGCCAAAGACATCCGAGATCTTGTCCAGCGAGCTCTCGAAGCTGGCGTCACGGCCAAACAGGTTGACGGTCATCATTCCACCGTCGGTCAGCACCCCTTTGCAATCGGCATAAAAAGCCAGGCTGTCCAGCACGGGCGCGGCCGCCTCGTGGTCGTAGAGGTCGACTTGCAAGGCGTCCACCGTGCCGAGGTGGCTGTCTTTGCGGATTTCCCGGGCGGCATCAGCCAGCAGGACCTGCAAACGCGGGCCTTCGGGTGGCAGCTTGAACCACAGGCGGCAGGCCGACACCACCTGCGGATTGATCTCGACCGCCGTGGTGCGGGTGCGCAGCTTTTTGAAGCAAAATTTGGTCAGCGCCCCCGAGCCCAGGCCGAGTTGCATGCTGTGAAGACCGGCCACCGCCGCCGGCTCGACGAACAGCAGCCAGACCATCATGCGTTGAACATATTCGAGCTGAATGTCAAAAGGCGCGTCAATCAACATCGAGCCTTGCACCCATTCGGTGCCCAGATGCAAAAAGCGAATGTCACCATAGTCGGAAAAGTTCACCTCGGGCAGGTCGCCCGGCGGCGAGGCACCCGCATTCAAGGCGTCACCAGGGAAGTCGGTCTTGCGGCCCATCAAATTAATCCGTATGTGTTGAAGACCTCATGCCAGGCGGCGAGTTTGCGCTCGAAGGACCAACTGGCGTTGGCAGCGCTGGTCGAGGGCAGCCGGTAGACCGGCAAACCCAGCTCCGCGCCGTGTCGGGCGTGTTTGAAACTTTCGCCGCCATTGTGCGCGATGGCCCGCAAGCCAGGGCACTGCCGCGCCAGGCCGGTCAGGTCGTTGACCCGCGCGTGGCGAATGGCGCTGTCCAGGCTGCCCGCGCGTTCGCAGGCGGCGTAAACATCCCACAAACCCAGGCCTTTGGAAAGCATCCATTCGGTGCAAGCGGCATAGTCGCCAGCCGCCACGCCCGCCGGATGGTCGGGCCAGAGCGCGCGCAGGATTTTCCAGAAATGGTTTTGCGGATGCGCGTAATAGCGCTGCGCCGAGAGCGAGGCCTGGCCCGGAAAACTGCCCAGCACCAGCAAGCGGGTTTGCGCCGATACCAGGGGCGCCAGGCCTTGCAGCAGGGGCTCGCCTTGCGGCGGTTTCACGCTGGCGCGGGCGTTCTTGCCGGTCTGGCCTTGGGTGCCGCTCATGAAGGCAAGTGGCTCAAAGCCGCCAGGCGGGGCAAGG
This sequence comes from uncultured Burkholderiales bacterium, assembly GCA_903941205.1. Lineage (GTDB taxonomy): Bacteria > Pseudomonadota > Gammaproteobacteria > Burkholderiales > Burkholderiaceae_C > Polaromonas. The sequence continues at coordinate 9,362 of CAJAOB010000254.1, forward strand.
CCGCCAGGGCATTGGCCGAGGTGGCCGCTGCCAGGGCCTCGATGCTGATGCCTCGCAACTCGGCCAGGGTCTGGGCGATGCGCGGCAGCTGCGCCGGCTCATTGCGACCCTGGGGCACGCCGGCGGCCCGCGCCTGGGCCGTCTGGTAAAGCCAGTGCGGCGGCATGTCGGGCGCATCGGTTTCCAGCACCAGCGCTTGCAGCGGCAAGCTGGCGGCAAGTTGCCTGATTGTCCGAGCCGCCTCGAAAGTCAGGGTGCCGCCAAATCCCAGCTTGAAACCCAGTCCGACAAAAGCCTCGGCCTGCTGCTGGCTGCCGTTGAACGCATGGGCAATGCCGTGCCAGCCGCCCGCCGGCGCAAGTTCGCGCAGATGCTTGAGCAGCCGATCGGCCGAGCGGCGCACGTGCAGGATCACCGGCAAATCATGCTGACGGGCCAGCTTGAGCTGCTCACGATAAAAAAACTCCTGGCGCTCGCGCAGCGGGCTTTGCTGAAGTTCGGGCACAAAAAAGTCCAGCCCGATCTCGCCCAGCGCGACCAGGCGCGGGTCGTCGCGCCGGCGCTGCAGTTCGTCGGCCAGCCCCGCCAGATCAGCGTCGGCTGCACGCGCCACGTACAGCGGGTGAATGCCCAACGCATAAGCGTCACCGCCCTGATGGGCCAGGCTGCGCACCGCTTCGAAATTGCCAAGCTCGACGCCCGGGATCACACAGCAGCCCACCCCCGCCTGTCGTGCCCGCGCACGAACCTGGGGCGCCTCGGCACCAAATTCGGGCGCATCAAGGTGGCAATGCGTGTCTATCCATGGCGTCATGACCGTCATGATGCCTCAGGCCAGCATGCCAGCCGGTCAGGATGCCGCCAGACCCATTCGGGTACTCGGCAGGGTGCAAATTCCGGCCAGACGTGATACCGTTGATTTCATCGATTCGGCACGCCGAATAAATTCATGTTCGAGGTGCATACGATGCGAAGGCCAGCGCTCTACAGCAGTTCCCGCCGACCCCCTCCAGCCACGCCTGGGGGGCAGCAGACGCAGGCAGCATATTCATCCCCCTCGGCATCTTCAGCGCCATCATCTCCTGCATCCAGTGGGCTTGCGCCGCGTGCCAGGCGCCGGTTCGGCATTGCCCTTCCGATGTCTGCCAGCGACCCGCGCCTGCTCTGGGCGGTCATTGGGCTGCTGGCACTTTTTCTGGGTCTGAGCCTGGCCCTGACGCTTGGCAGCAAACCCCGCGAACTGACGCAAAAAGACATTGACGCCGCCGTGCTCAAGACGCTGGAAACGGTGCAACTCCCGTCGGCCGCGTCCAAAGCCTACGAAGCGATCCGGCCTTCGGTGGTGCGTGTCACCGGCTATGTGCGCGACAAAAAAACCAACGAAGAGGTGGAACGCAGCGTCGGCACCGGCGTGGTCATCGTAGACAAGGGCATCATCCTGACAAATCTGCATGTGGTGCAGGGTGCGGAAACCATCAAGATCGAGTTTGCGGACGGCCTTGAAACAACCGCCAGCATCACCGGCGTGCAGCCCGAAAATGACCTCGCAGTGCTGCAAGCCCACAAGATTCCAGACGACATGATCGCCGCCACCATGCGCTCCACGCAGGACCTGCTGCCCGGCGACGAAGTACTGGCGGTCGGTTTCCCCTTCGGCATCGGCCCTTCGGCCTCGACCGGCGTCATCTCCGGGCTCAAGCGCTCTTTCCGCTCCCCGGACGGCCAGCAGACCATGACCAACCTGATCCAGTTTGACGCCGCCGCCAACCCCGGCAACTCGGGCGGGCCGCTGGTCACCATGGACGGCCAGGTGGTGGGCATCGTCACCGCCATCTACAACCCGTCGCAGCAACGCACCTTCGTAGGCATCGGCTTTGCCGTTCCGATTGAAAACGCCGCCTCAGCCGCCGGCATGCCGCCTTTCTGACCCCGTCCCAAGCCCAGACCACGTCCCTGAGCGAGCAGCAAGCATCAAGCCCCCAGCACAACTCCCTTTAAAAATGGACATGCGCATGCAAAACCCCAGCCCGACAAACACAAGCCCCCTGACCGCCGACACAGCCCAGCTGATGGAGCAGATCCTCTACGAAGTCAAACGCGTGGTCGTCGGGCAAGACCGCTTTCTGGAACGCGTGATGGTCGCCATCCTTGCGCAAGGCCATCTGCTGGTCGAAGGCGTGCCGGGGCTGGCCAAGACGCTGACCGTCAAAACGCTGGCCAACACGGTGCGCGGCAATTTCAAACGCATCCAGTTCACCCCGGACCTGGTACCCGCCGACCTGATCGGCACGCGCATCTACAACCAGAAAACCGGCGACTTCAGCACCTCGCTGGGGCCGGTGTTCACCAACTTGCTGCTGGCCGACGAGATCAACCGCGCGCCCGCCAAGGTGCAAAGCGCGCTGCTCGAGGTGATGCAGGAACGCCAGGTCACGATTGCCGGCGAAACCCACCGCGTGCCCGAACCCTTTTTGGTGATGGCCACGCAAAACCCGATCGAGACCGAAGGCACCTACCCGCTGCCCGAAGCCCAGGTGGACCGCTTCATGATGAAGGTGCTGGTCGACTACCCCAGCGACGCCGAAGAATTCGTCATCGTCGAACGCGTGACCGGCCCGGCCGTCGCCGTCTCGGCAGTTGCCACCACCGAGCAGCTGGCCGCCCTGCAACGCGATTGCAGGCGCATCTACGTCGACCCCTCGCTGGTGCAATACGCCGTGCGACTGGTGTCAGCCACGCGCCAGCCCGAGCGCCACGGCCTGAAGGAACTGCAAGGCTTCATCACCTTCGGCGCCAGCCCCCGCGCCACCATCAACCTGGTCGAAGGCGCCCGCGCCCTGGCCATGCTGCGCGGGCGCACCTACGCCCTGCCCGAAGACATGAGCGACCTGGTACCCGACGTGCTGCGCCACCGGCTGGTTCTTTCCTACGAAGCCCTGTCAGAAGGCCTGTCCAGCGACGACGTGATCACCAAGATCACCGCCAGAATCACCCCCCCAGCCAAGCCGCTGGAACACGAAAAACTGGCCGCCTGAGCCTGTTGCTGGTGCTGAAGATGGCCCCCACGCTTGTCGCTTCGCGTACTGCGCTGCCCCCCGAGGGGGCGCTTTTTTCCTTGGGGCGGCCCTGCGGAAAAATGTTGGCCCCCACACTTGTCGCTCCCTCCCCCGTTCACCCTGAGCCTGTCGAAGGGCCCGCCCCGAACCCGTTCGCCCTGAGCCTGTCGAAGGGCCGCACCCCCACCAACCAAGCCAAGCCAGCCCAACGCACGCATCCCAAAACCGTTAGCCCTGAGCCTGTCGAAGGGCCCGCCCCGAACCCGTTCGCCCTGAGCCTGTCGAAGGGCCGCACCCTCGCCGCCCAAGCCAAGCACGCCCAACGCACGCACTCCCAAACCGTTCACCCTGAGCCTGTCGAAGGGTTTTGCTCATGACGCCGGCCGTACCGCGCAGCACCGAAGGCGCCGAGCAGTTGTTGCGCCGGCTTGAATGGACTGTGCTCAAGCGGCTGGACGGCTTGCTGCAGGGCGACTACCGCACGCTCTTGCGCGGCACCGGCATGGACCTGGCGGATCTGCGCGAGTACCAGTTGCATGACGATGTGCGCCACATGGACTGGAACGTAACGGCGCGTTTGCAGCAGCCGCATGTGCGCGTTTTCACCGAAGACCGCGAGATGAGCGCCTGGTTCTTGCTGGACCTGAGCCCGTCCGTGGACTTCGGCTCGGGCGAGCAGCGCAAGCGGCATGTGTCGGCTCAATTCGTCGCGGTGCTGGCGCGCATGCTCACGCGCCACGGCAACCGCGTAGGCGCTGTGCTTTACGGCGCGGGTGTGGACACCGTGTTGCCGGCGCGCGGCGGGCGTTCGCAGGTGCTGCAACTGCTGCATGCGCTGCAAACCCGCCCGCCGACGAACGGCGCGGTATCGACCCGGCTGGACGAGCTGCTGAATTCGGCGGCCCACACGCTCAAGCGCCGCTCCACGGTTTTTGTGGTGTCGGACTTCATCAGCGAGCCGGGCTGGGAAAAACCGCTCGGGCAGCTGGCGCGTCGCCATGAAGTTCTGGCCGTGCGCCTGGTCGACCCGATGGAGCTGGCGCTGCCAGACCTGGGCCTGATCACTTTTCGGGATGCCGAAACCGGCGAACAGGTGCTGGTCGACACGCATGACAAAGGCTTTCGAAAGCGCTTTGCGCGCATTGCCGCCGAGCGCGAAGCCGCGCTCGGGCAGGCGCTGGTGCGCGCTGGCGTCGACACGCTGGAGCTGTCGACCGACGGCGATCTGGTCGACGACGTGATGCGCTTTACCGACCTGCGCAAGCGGCGCAGCCGCAGCCAGTCTGGCGGCGCACTGCCCGCCCATTTGAAATCTTCGGCGGCGGCTTGAGCAAGCAGCCAGCCAAGCCCTCAACCCGGCCCCACACCACCCAAGGACGCGGAGAACCCTGACACCATGACTTTTTTATGGCCCCAATTTCTCTGGCTCTTGCTGCTGCTGCCGCTGCTGGTGCTGCTTTACCTGTGGCTGCTCAAGCGCAAAAAGCAGCTGGCGCTGCGCTACGCCAGCTTGTCCATCGTGCGCGAGGCTATGGGCAGCGGCCCGGGCTTTCGCAGGCATGTGCCGCCGCTGCTTTTTTTGCTGGCGCTGGCGGCCATGCTGTTTGCCTCGTCGCGGCCGTTTGCCGTGGTGCGCCTGCCCTCGCAAAACCAGACCATCATGCTGGCCATGGATGTCTCGGGCAGCATGCGCGCCACCGATGTGGAGCCCACGCGCATCGTGGCCGCCCAAAACGCCGCCAAGGCTTTTCTGACCGAGCTGCCGCGCCATGTACGGGTCGGCATTGTGGCCTTTGCAGGCACCGCCTCGGTGGTGCAACCGGCCACGCTCAGCCGCGAGGATTTGGTCACGGCCATTGACAAGTTTCAGCTGCAGCGCGGCACCGCCATTGGCAACGGCATCGTGGTCTCGCTCGGCGAGCTGCTGCCCGACGCCAGCATTGACCTGGCCAGCATGACGTATGGCCGCGAACGCGCGCAAGGCACCAGCCTGGACGCCAGGCCCAAGGCGCCCAAGAAAGAGTTTGTGCCGGTCGCTCCGGGCTCCTACAACTCGGGCGCCATCATCTTGCTCACCGACGGCCAGCGCACCACGGGCGTGGACTCGCTCGAAGCCGCCAAACTGGCCGCCGACCACGGCGTGCGCGTCTTCACCGTCGGCATTGGCACGGTGACGGGCGAGACCATCGGATTTGAAGGCTGGTCCATGCGCGTCAAGCTCGACGAGGAAACTCTCAAAGGGATTGCCGGCAAGACGCAGGCCGAGTACTTTTATGCCGGCTCGGCAGCCGACCTCAAGAAGGTTTACACCTCGCTGAGTTCGCGCCTGACCACGGAGAAGAAGGAAACCGAAATCTCCGGGCTGCTGGCGCTGGGCGCGGCCGTGCTGGCGCTGCTGTCGGCCGGCTTGTCGCTGCTGTGGTTCAACCGCATCCTGTAGCAAACGCCAGCGCTTGAGCTGGCGCCCGGGCACGGCCCAGGCGCAGGCCGCCGCGCCGCGCTGACCCGCTTACGTCTGCTCACGCTTGCCGCTGCGCACGAGCTGCCTTGCGGGGCCGCTTCGCCCCTAGCATGAAGCCATGCCGGACAGCGCCAATGACGTCATCTTCAAGGCCGAGGGCCTGACCAAGATTTACCGCATGGGTGAGGTGCAGGTGCATGCGCTGCGCGGCATTGACCTGGTGCTGCACCCCAGCGAGTTCGTCGTCATGCTCGGGCCTTCGGGCAGCGGCAAATCGACCTTGCTGAATATTCTGGGCGGGCTCGACGTGCCGACTGACGGCCATGTCTGGTACCACGGCGAAGACCTCACGCGCGCCAGCGACGCGCAGCTCACGCGCTTTCGCCGCGAGCATGTGGGCTTCGTGTTTCAGTTCTACAACCTGATCCCCAGCCTGACGGCGCGCGAGAACGTCGCCATCGTCACCGACATCGCGACCCGACCCATGACACCCGAAGACGCGCTGGCACGCGTCGGCCTGACCGAGCGGCTGGACCACTTTCCGGCGCAGCTCTCGGGCGGCGAGCAGCAGCGCGTGGCAATTGCCCGCGCCATTGCCAAGCGCCCGGTGGTGCTGCTGTGCGACGAACCCACGGGCGCGCTGGACTCGGCGACCGGCGTGCGGGTGCTTGAGGCGCTGGAGCGGGTCAACACCGAACTGGGCACCACCACGGTGGTGATCACCCACAACGTGGACATTGCGCGCATGGCGCACCGCGTACTGTTCATGGCCGATGGGCGCATCGTGCGCGAGCAAATCAACACCGAGCGCCTGGCGGCCCGGGAGTTGCACTGGTGAAAGCGCTGCAACGCAAAGCCCTGCGCGACCTCTGGCACATGCGCAGCCAGGCACTGGCCATTGCACTGGTGATTGCCGCCGGCATCGCCATGCTGGTGATGTCGCAGGCGACCCTTAATTCCTTGCAGGACACGCGCGACCGGCTTTACAAGGACTACCGCTTCTCCGACACATGGGTAGCCCTCAAACGCGCGCCGCTGGCCATGGCCGCCCGCGTCGCCGAGTTGCCCGGTGTAGACGCGGTCGAGGCGCGGCTGGTGGCCAGTGCCAAGGTCGAGCTGCCCGGCTTTGCCGAGCCGATCGAGGCGGTCGTGCAGTCGCTGCCCGACCAGGGCGAGCCGCAGCAAAACCGCTTGTACCTGCGCAGCGGCCGCATGCTGGCGCCGTTTGCGCATGACGAAGTGATCGTCAGTGAAGCCTTTGCCCAGGCGCACCGCCTGCAGCCCGGCGACCGTCTGCGCGCCACCATCTACGGACGCACGCAGTGGTTTCGCCTGGCCGGCATCGCGGTATCGCCCGAGTACGTCTACCAGATCAAGCCCGGCGCGATGTTCCCGGACTACGAGCGCTTTGCGATTGTCTGGATGAACCGCCGCGCCCTCGAAGCGGCGCTGGACATGAGCGGCGCCTTCAATCAGCTGGTGCTGCGGCTGGCGCCCGGCGCCAAGGAGCAAGACGTGAACGCCGCCACAGACCGGCTGCTGGCGCGCTACGGCGGGCGCGGCGCCTATGGCCGCATGAACCAGCTTTCTTACCGCTTTTTGCACGAAGAGTTCAAGCAGCTGGCCACCATGACGCGGGTGTTTCCCAGCATCTTCCTGGGCGTCGCCGCTTTCTTGCTCAACGTGGTCTTCACGCGACTGATCAACACGCAGAGAGACCAGGTCGCCGTTCTCAAGGCCTTTGGCTACAGCACGCGCGATGTGGCGCTGCATTACGGCCTGATCGTCAGCCTGATCTGCCTGCTCGGCGCGGTGCTGGGCGTGGCCGGCGGCGCCTGGCTGGGGAGCGAGTTGGCCGGCATTTACCAGACCTACTTTCGCTTTCCGTTTCTTGACTTCAGCCTGAGCCTGCCCGTGATTCTGGCGGGCGTTGGCGTCAGTCTGCTGGCGGCCTTGCTGGGCACGGGCCGCGCGGTTTACGGTGCCGCTGGCGAGCCGGTGGCGCAGGCCATGCGCCCGCCCTCGCCCGAGCGCTACCACCCGACACTGGCCGAGCGCCTGGGACTGGCGCGCTGGCTGACACCGGCCAACCGCATGATCCTGCGGCAAATCGAGCGCCGGCCCGTCAAGGCGATCATGACCGTGACCGGCCTGGCGTTTGCCGGTGCGATCATGATGATGGCGCGCTTTCAGGAGAGCTCGATCAACTTCATGGTCGAGATGCAATACCGGCTGTCGCAGCAACACGACCTGGCCGCCAGCTTCATTGAAGTCGCGCCCCGCCAGGCCTTGCACGAGTTGCGCGCCCTGCCCGGCGTGGGCCTGGTGGAAGGTTTTCGGTCGGTGCCGGTGCGCCTGCGCCACGACAACCGCAGCGTGCAGACCAGTCTCAACGGCCTGCTCGCCGAAGGCCAGATGCGGCGCCCGGTCAATGACCGGCTCGAGCGCATCACGCTGCCGCCAGACGGGCTGGTGCTCAACGACTACCTGGCCGCCCAACTCGGCGTGGCGGTCGGTGACCGGCTGTGGGTCGAGGTGCTCGAAGGCCGGCAAAAACAGCTGGCGCTGACGGTGACGCTGCTGGTGCGCGAGTACGTGGGCATTCAGGCCTATATGCAGCTCGACGCGCTGAACCGGGCGCTCGGTGACGGCGACGTCATCAGCGGCGCGCTGCTGACGGTGGACGAAGGCATGGAGCCGGCGGTTTTTCGGGCGCTCGACCGACGCCCGCGGGTGATCAGCGCCGAGTCGCGGCTGGCCGCCGTGCGCGCGCTCTACCAAAGCATTGGCGAGATGACCGGCGTGTTCACCTGGATCGCGGTGCTGATGGGCGCGATCATCAACTTTGGCGTGGCCTACAACTCGGCGCGCATTGCGCTGGCCGAACGCGGGCGCGAACTGGCCAGCTTGCGCGTGCTCGGTTTCACCGAAGGCGAGGTCAGCTACATCCTGCTCGGCGAACAGGCGCTGCTGGTGCTGGTGTCGGTGCCGCTCAGTTTTGCAGTGGGCTACGGCCTGTCCTGGTACATGGCCAACGAACTGCAGTCTGACCTGTACCGCGTGCCGGTGGCCATTCCGGCGTCGGCCTATGCCTTTGCCGCGCTGACCACCGTGATCTCGGCGCTGCTGTCCGGGCTGGCGGTGCGCGGGCGCATCCGCCGGCTGGACCTGATTACGGTGCTGAAAACCCGCGAATGAAGCCCGCACGCGAACAAGGAGCGATGACGATGAAACTGCCCCATCTGAGCCGAAAAATCATGCTTTGGGCGCTGGCCGCCGTGGCCCTGGGCGCACTGCTCTGGCTGGCCCGGCGTGAACCGGTGCAACTGGCCAGCGTGGCCAGCGTGAGTCGTGGCCCGCTGGAGATCAGCTTCACCGAGGACGGCAAGACCCGGCTGCAAGAGCGCTACCTGATCACCGCGCCTGTGGGCGGCGTGGTGCAACGCATCGCCCTCAGGCCCGGCGACACGGTGCGCGCAGGTCAGCCCGTGGCCGAGATCAACCCGTCCAGCAGCAGCCTGCTGGACCCGCGCGCCCGCAGCCTGGCCGAGGCCGACATCAGCACCGCTGACAGCGCCGCCCGCGCCGCACGCCAGCGCACACTGGCCGCCCGCACCGCCAGCGAAGTGGCGCAAACTGATTACCAGCGCTTGCAGCCCCTGGCGCAAGCCGGCATGGTTTCGCCGGCCCAGCTTGACGGCAGCCGCGCGCAAGCAGCGCTCGCCAGCGCCGAACTCGAGACCGCGCAGGCCGACGAAAAAATCACCGAGCGCCGCCTGCAAGCCGCCCGCGCCGCGCTGGCGCAGGAAGGCCGCGCCGCCAGTGCCGGCAGCAAGGTGCTGACGGTGACGGCTCCGGTCGACGGCGTCATCATCAAACGCCTGGTGGAAAGCGCCTCGCCGGTGGCCGTTGGCGAAGGCCTGCTGGAAATCGGCAACCCGGCCGCGCTGGAGATCGAGGTCGAAGCCCTGTCCACCGACGCCGTGCGTCTGCGCCCGGGCCTGAAAGCGCGCGTGCTGCGCTGGGGCGGCGAAGGCGCGCTAGACGCCACGGTCAACCGCATCGAGCCTGGCGGCTTCACCAAAGCCTCAGCGTTAGGCGTTGAAGAGCAACGCACCCGGGTTCTGCTCGACCTGAACTCACCGCGCTGGCGCTGGGCTGCGCTGGGTGACGCTTTTCGGGTCGAGATCGAATTCATCGTCAGCCAGCAGGCCGACGTCTTGCAAGTTCCGGCCAGCGCGCTCTTCAGGGCCGGGGAAGGCTGGGCGGTTTACCGCCTGGACGGACGCGTGGCACGCCGCACACCCGTGCGCCTTGGCGTGCGCTCAGCCACCACCGCACAAGTGCTGGAAGGCCTGCAAGCCGAGCAAAAAGTCATCTTGCAACCCGACGACCGCATCAAGGACGGCACCCGCATCAAGGCTATGGCAGCGCGCTGAACGCTGAGAGACCCGGATAGATCACAGACTGCCCTTGCGCTGATGAAAAGCCCAAGACATGGATCCCCGCCTTCGCGAGGACGACGGGAAAAGAGTCGCCGCGCTCGCCCAGCGTCGTCACGCTACCAAGCCAGTGTCACGCACACCCAATCCGGTAACTCCCACCCAGCACCGTCATTCCCACTCAGCGCCGTCATTCCTGCTCAAAACCGTCATTCCTGCGAAGCCTGCCCTCGACCCGATCGGGGGGCAGGAATCCATCCGCGACTCCGACTGCATTGATCACAAGCACGAAATCTGGATCCCCTGCGGAGATCAGATTAGGATCGGGGCTCTGCTTTTTAGCGCTACCAACACCCGCGCATGTCAG
>CAJAOB010000255.1 GCA_903941205.1 uncultured Burkholderiales bacterium
GAGTGGCCGATCTCCATCCTGATTGCGCTGACCTGGGTGGCTTACGCGATTGTTTTCTTCGGCACCATTGGCATCCGCAAGGTTCGGCATATTTACGTTGCCAACTGGTTCTACGGCTCCTTCATCATTGCGGTGGCCTTGCTGCACATCGTCAATGCGGCGGTCGTGCCGGCGGGCTGGATGAAGTCCTACTCGGCTTACGCCGGCGTGCAGGACGCCATGGTTCAGTGGTGGTACGGCCATAACGCGGTAGGCTTTTTCCTCACGGCGGGCTTTTTGGGCATCGTCTATTACTTCATTCCCAAGCAGGCCGAGCGGCCGGTGTATTCCTACCGCCTGTCCATCGTTCACTTCTGGGCGCTGATCTTCACGTACATGTGGGCCGGCCCGCACCATTTGCACTTCACAGCCTTGCCCGACTGGACCCAATCACTGGGCATGGTGTTTTCGCTGATTCTTCTGGCACCCAGCTGGGGCGGCATGATCAATGGCGTGATGACGCTGTCCGGGGCCTGGCACAAGCTGCGCGACGACCCGATCATCCGTTTCATGATCGTCGCCTTGTCCTTCTACGGCATCTCGACCTTTGAAGGTCCGATGCTGTCTATCAAGACCGTCAATTCGCTGTCGCATTACACCGACTGGAACATCGCGCACGTTCATGGCGGCACTCTGGGCTGGGTCGGTTTTATCTCGATGGGTGCGCTGTACTACCTGGTGCCGCGGCTGTTTGGGCAGAAAAAAATGCACAGCCTCAAGGCGATTGAAGTGCACTTCTGGGTAGCCACCAGCGGTATCGTGCTGTACATCGCAGCCATGTGGATTGCTGGCGTCATGCAGGGCTTGATGTGGCGTTCGATCAATCCGGACGGCTCGCTCACTTACACCTTTGTTGAAAGCGTCAAGGCGACCTTTCCCTTCTATGTGGTTCGCTTCTGCGGCGGTCTGATGTACCTCGTCGGCATGCTCATCATGGCCTGGAACGTGACGATGACCGCCATGGCGGGCAAGCCTTCCAACGCCACGATTCCCTCTGCCCTGGCCCACGCCTGAAAGAAAAATAGTCATGTCCTTTTCACATGAAAAAGTCGAAACCAATAATTGGTTGATGATCGTCCTGATCCTGCTGGTCGTGGCCGTGGGCGGCCTGGTTGAGATCGTCCCGCTGTTTTTTCAGAAGTCCACCACGCAGCCGATTGCCGGCATCGTGCCGGACTCCGCACTCAAGGTGGCCGGTCGCGACATTTATGTTCGCGAGGGTTGCTACAACTGCCATTCGCAGATGATCCGGCCGCTGGTAGCTGAGACCTTGCGCTACGGTCACTATTCGGTGGCCGGCGAATTTGTCTATGACCACCCGTTCCAGTGGGGCAGCAAGCGCACCGGGCCAGACCTTCACCGTGTGGGCGGCAAGTACAGCGATGAATGGCAGCGCCTGCACATGATCAGCCCCCGGGATCTGGTCCCCGAATCCATCATGCCGGCCTATCCCTGGCTGGAAAAGGCACCTGCCGACGCGGGCTCCATCCAGCAGCACATGAAAGCGCTGCGAGCCGTGGGCGTGCCCTATACCGACGCCCAGATCGCTGCGGCACCGGCAGAACTCAAGGACAAGACCGAGCTTGATGCGCTGATTGCGTACTTGCAAGGCCTGGGTCTGGCGTTGAAGTAAGGGGAGCCGCCATGACCATGGATCTGAATTTCTTGCGCAGCCTTGTCACCCTGGCTGCCTTCATCGCCTTCATCGGCATCTTGGTGTGGGCTTACCGGCCTTCGAAAAAGTCACAATTTGATGAAGCGGCCCGGTTGCCCTTCGAGTCGGAACAGGAGCTGGGTTCATGAGTGATTTCATCAACGGGTTTTGGCCTTGGTATGTTGCCGCCATCAGTCTGGTGTCTATTCTGGCGTGCGCCTTGCTTTTGTGGCTTGCGGGCAAGGTGTCTGTCAAGGCGCATGCGGGCGAGGTCAGCGACAACACCACGGGCCATGTCTGGGACGAAGACTTGCGCGAGCTCAACAATCCTTTGCCGCGCTGGTGGATGTGGCTGTTTATCCTGACCGTGGTTTTTGGTCTGGCTTATTTGGCCCTTTACCCGGGCTTGGGCAGCTACAAGGGTTTGTCCAAGTGGTCAACCCAAGCCGAGCATCAGGACGACGTGGACAAGATGCGCGTCAAACTCGCACCGCTTTATGCCGAGTTCTCGGCTCAGTCGGTCGAGGCTTTGTCGCGCGATCCGCGCGCGCTGGCTATTGGCGAGCGGCAGTTCATGAACGCTTGTGCGCAATGCCATGGCTCAGACGGTCAGGGCAGCAAGTCCTATCCCAATCTCACCAACGCCAGCAGCGCGTGGCTGGGCGAGCGCAGTGGGGCGCACATCGTCCAGACCGTCACCAACGGCCGCACTGGCGTGATGCCGGCCATGGGCGCTGCGCTTGGCGGCGAAAGCGAGATCACTGATGTGGCTCATTACGTGCTTTCGCTTTCTGGCAGTCCACACAACGAAATCAAGGCTTTCAGTGGCAAGCAGAAGTTTGCGGTGTGCGCTGCTTGTCACGGCATGGACGGCAAGGGCAA